>JBFLYF010000002.1:0-29689 GCA_040756795.1 Pseudomonadota bacterium | reverse complement strand
CAGCTTTCCCTCGGGCCACACGATGCACGCCGTCGCCTTTTCGCTCGTCGCGGCGGCGCACTATCCGGCGCTTGCAGCGTTGCTCGCGGGGATGAGCATCGCGATCGCCGCCTCGCGCATGGTGCTCGGGCTGCATTACCCCAGCGACGTTCTCGCCGGGGGTGCGCTCGGCGCCGCGGTTGCGCTTGGCTCGCTGAACCTCACCTAACCGGAAAGACTCCGCGGCGGCAGCAGCCTGCCCGCGCGCCAGAAGCCGGGCGAGATTCCCGGGGAGGATTCCGGCTCGGCTTCGGCCGCGGGCACCGCGCCTTCGAGCGCGGCGCCGGCCTGGGCGAGCTGAGCCTCGGTCTCGCGCAGGTAGGCCTCGAAACGCGCCGCCATGTGGTGGTCGAAGCGGCGCACCACGGCGCGGCACAAGCGTGTCAGCGCCGAGCGCCGCAAGAGCCGCTCCGCGCGAGCGAGGCACGCCATGGCGCGCCGCGCCAAGGCTTCGCTGCAGCGCATGTGGCGCGCCACGATCGGCGCCACGATCGCGCGCTCCGCATCGAGCAGGTCACCGGCGCGCGCGAAGACCGCTTCACGCACGTGCTCGTCCATCGCCCATTCGCTCACCGCGTGCGTGACCCAGGCGATGTCGCCGATGCGCGCCTCGTGCTCCGGCACGAACTGGTTGTGCGCCGGCACGTCCGCGAGCAAGTGGCTCGCGTAGCCGAGCGCGACCGCGCGCTCCTCGTCGCAGGCCGCGGCGGCGAAGCGCCGCAGCATGGCCCAGCGGTGGCTGTGGCGGAACGCCGGCGTGCCGAGCGCGCGTCCGGCGAGCGACAGGTCGGGCAGGCAGGCGCCGGCGAGCACCAGGCGCGGCAGGCGCAGCGCGGCCCGCCGCAACTCCGGGTCCGCGAGCGGCAGCGCGAGCAGCACGTGCTGCGCGAAAAACAGATGCGTCTGCAGTCCCCAGGCGAGCGCTTCGGCCGGGAAGAGGGCGAGCGTGATCAGGACAAGGACAGATCCGGACTTCACCGGCCCGCATGGTGCGGGCCGATTTTGAAACTACGATGAAACTCAGGTGCCGATCACCCCGCCGTCCCTGCGCCGGATGACCACCGTCGCCGAGCGCGGGCGGCTGCCCGGCTTGCCGTCGGGCCAGGCCGAGTAGCGCGAGGGGTTGTCCGGGTCGCCGCGAGCGCCCGCGATTTCGCCGGGGTGCTGGATGTTGACGAACAGGGTGCGCATGTCCGGCGTGCAGTGCACGCCCGTCACCTCGCAATTGGGCGGCCCTACGAGAAAGCGCCGCGTCTCGCCGCTCGCCGGGTCCGAGGCGAGCATCATGTTGCTGCCCAGGCGCACGAACTCGCCCTTGTACAGGACGCTCGCGTGCGCGTCGGTCTGGATCCAGAGCACGCCGCGCGGGTCGACCCAGAGGCCGTCCGGGCAGCCGTAGAGGTCGCCCTTGATGTTGCCCCTCGCCTCGGCGCGCTCGTTCCGCGGGTCGCCCGCGAGCACGTAGTGACTCCAGGCGAAGCCGAGGCCGTCGAAGTCGCCGGCTTCCTTCCACTTGATGATATGCCCCATCGAGTTGCGCGCCCGTGGGTTCGCCGCATCGACGCCGGGCTGGCCCTTCGCGCCGCGCCGGCTGTTGTTGGTGAGGGTGCAGTAGACCTCGCCGGTGCGCGCGTCCACCGCGGTCCATTCCGGGCGGTCCATCTTGGTGGCGCCGAGGAGGTCGGACGCCTGCCGCGACTTGATCACGACGTCGCCCTGGCTCGCGAAGCCGCGCTCGGGCGTAAGCGGTCCTGAGCCCGCTTTCAGCTCGATCCAGCGGCCGGTGCCGTCCGCCTCGAAGCGCGCCACATAGAGCGCGCCGTGATCGAGCAGCTCGCGGTTCGCGGCAAAGCCGCCGGGCCTGACCGCGTCGCGGCTCACGAACTTGTAGATGTACTCGAAGGCCGCATCCTCGGCCATGTAGACGACCACCCGGCCGTCCTTCGTCTGCGCGGTCCAGGCGCCCTCGTGCGCCGCGCGCCCGAGCGCGGTGCGCTTGACCGGCGTCATCGCCGGATCCATCGGGTCGATCTCCACGATCCAGCCGAAGCGGTTCGGCTCGTTCGGGTGCTTGACGGCGTCGAAACGCTCCTCGTGCTCGTGCCAGCGGTAGCTGCGCCCCCCGGGCCGCAGGCCCCAGCGGCGCTGGTGCGCATCCGGCTTCTCGGGGCCGTTGAAGTAGAAGGCCCAGTTCTCCTCGCCGGTCAGGTACGTGCCCCAGGGCGTGATGCCGTTGGCGCAGTTGTTGAGCGTCCCGAGCGAGCGCGTTCCCGTGGGATCGGCGGCCGTGCGCATCATCGGGTGCCCGGCCGCCGGGCCCGCGATGCGCATCGGGCTTCCGGCGGTGATGCGGCGCGCGTAGCGCGAGGGTCTCACCGGTTTCCAGTTGTTTTCTTCAAGAACGACTTCGATGACCGCAACCCCGTGCGCGGCGATCGACTTGCGCACTTTTTCGGCGCTCCAGGTCCTGATGCCGTCAGTGTGGAGCAGCCCGTCGTCGGTGTATTCGTGGTTCATGACGAGCAGCCCGCGGCGGCTGCCCTCGAGCGGGAAGTACGCGAGCGCGTCATGGTGCATCCCCATCTGCACTTCCTGGTCGGCGGCGCTGTTGCCCGCATCCGGCCGGAACGCGGGCATCCTGCCCGGCACGCCGACGGGCTCCCCCCAGGCGAACATCGGCGTCGCGATGTAGCCCTCGGGGACGGTGACGGTGTCGGCGGTCGACACCGGAACGCTCTTGAAGCCGATGCGCGGGCCGCCGGCCGCGGTCCCGGCGCAGCTCGCGAGCAGGGGCGCAAGCACCCCGGAGACCGCCGCCGCCATGCTGCCGCGCACGAACGTGCGCCGCGCGGGACTCGAGAGCCGGCGGATGTACGGGTTGGCGGAGCGGTTCGAGCGCTCCATGTCGCGGAAGTCCTTCATAAGGGGACAGACCACTAAGCAATGCTTAGTGGTCTGTCCCTAGCCCCTAGCCCGGTCAGGCGATGCCGGGATTGTGCTCCACTCCGACGAGTCGCGGCAGGTTCGGCGCGCGCGCCGGCACGGTCTTGCGGTCCTTGAGGTAGCGGATCAGCACGTCCCACACCGGCTCGCCCGAGGCGCCTTCGGCGACCGGCGCCCAGCCCGCGACCTTGTAGGTCTTGGCGGGTTCGACCGGTTTGTCCTTTATTCGCAGCTCGAAAATCCTGGAACCCATTCGAGCGGACGGATCGCAGGCATAGCTCATGCCGCCCACGCGCACCATGTCGCCGCCCTGCTGCAGGTAGGGGTCCGGGTTGAAGAGGTTGTCCGCGACGTCCTCGAGAATCGCCTTGATCTGCGCGCCGCTGAGCTCGTTCAGGGTGGCGGCGGGGTAGGTGATCGCGGTCTGGTCCATGACGTGTTCGAGCGTGATCGCGTCGCCGGGCAGCAGCGTCGTGCCCCAGCGAAAGCCCGGCGAGAAGGCGGCCTCGGCGCCCTTCACCGCCATGAGCGCATCCAGGATCAGCTGGTCCCAGGTGCCGTTGAAGTTGCCGCGCCGGTAGAGCAGCCCCTCGGTGACGGCAAGCGGCTCGCCCAGCTTCTGCAGGAAAGGTTTCCTCGTGCGCTCGATGTATGCGGCCATGGCCGGATCGGCCGGCAGCAGGTTCGAGAACACGGGCAAAAGCCGATGGCGATGGCCCGTCACCCCGCCGGCGCCGACCTCGAGATCGAGCACCGCGAGGAACTTGCCGTTCGATCCCGCGTTGGTGACGAGCGTCTTGCCCACCACCACGGGCGAGGGCACGCCGTCGTGCGTGTGGCCGCCGAGGATCGCGTCGATGCCGCGCACGCGCGAAGCGAGCTTGAGATCGACGTCCATGCCGTTGTGTGACAACAGCACCACGGCTCGGGCGCCCTTGGCGCGCGCCTCGTCCACGAGGCCCTGGAGGCGCCGCTCCTCGATGCCGAAGGTCCAGTCCCGCACCAGGTGGCGCGGGTGCGCGATCGGCGTGTAGGGAAAGGCCTGGCCGATCACCGCGAGCGCCACCCCGTTCACCGTGCGCAGGGCGTAGGGCCTGAAGACCGGGTCCTCGAAATCCGTGGTCTTGACGTTCTGCGCCACGAACTCGATCGGCGCGAGCTCGCGCTCCACCGCCTGCTTGACACGCGCGGCGCCGTAGGTGAACTCCCAGTGCGCGGTCATGATGTCCACGCCGAGCTGCTTCTGCGCGCCGATCATGTCCGCGCCCTTCGTCCAGAGCGCGGTCGCCGAGCCCTGCCAGGTGTCGCCGCCGTCGAGCAGCAGCGCGTGCGGGCGCGAGGCGCGCAGGCGCTTCACCAGCGTGGCGAGGTGCGCGAAGCCGCCGACCTTGCCGTAGCGGCGCGCGGCCTCCGGGAGATCCAGGTGGGTGAAAGCGTAGGCCTGTGCGCTTCCTCTTTCGAGACCGAAATGCTTGAGGAAGGCTTCGCCGACCAGGTGCGGCGGCCGGCCGCGCGCCCCGGCCACGCCGAGGTTGACGCTCGGCTCGCGGAACCAGACCGGCAGCAGCTGCGCGTGCGCGTCGGTGAAGTGCAGCAGCGAGACGTTGCCGAAGGGCGGGACGTCGTACAGCTCGGCGGCGGTCTGCGCCTCGGACCGGAAGCTGGCGCCCGCCGCGGCGGCGAGCGCCAGCAGCCTGAGGAATTCTCTGCGCCGCAACTACTTGTTAACCGGAGAGGCGGGGTCGAGCAGGTAGGCCACGACGTCCTTGATCTGCTGCTCGGTCAGGCTGCCCGTGGAGCCGAAGCGCGGCATGTGCGAGCAGAGGTTGTAGGCCTTGGCGTTGTAGATCTTGCCGTAGGTGTAGCGCTGGATCTCCGGGCTCGTGCCGCGCAGCTTGCCGAAGCCCTTCAGGCTCGGCCCGATGGTCCCCGCCGAGGGCCGCAGCGGCGAGGCCTCGTGGCAGTTGTAGCAGCCGCCGTCGGACGGTTTCTTCGGATCCTCGTGCCACTGCATGCCGCGCCCGCCCCAGGCGATCTTGGCGCCGTTCTTCCAGTCGCCCATCAGCGATCCATTGGGATACTTGATCGCCTTCAGCTGCGCTTCTTCGAGCGGCTTGGCAACCGGCTCCGGAGGCTTGTCGGCGTACAGGTTGCAGGTGCGCTGCACCGTGTCGGGCTCCAGCCGGTCCATCTTGGCCTGCCCCTTGGCGCGGAAATCGCGCTTCAGCACGGCCTGGATCCGAGCGATCTCGCCCTCGGTCAGGTTCACGTGATCGGCCACCGGAGCGCTGGCGCAGGCCGCGAGCGTTGCCGCGGCGCCGGTCGCAAGTGTGCGTAGTTTCATCCCCGTCCCCTCCTTCAGCGCTTGGTGCCCGGGCCGCGGTAGGGCTCGCCCTGCGCGGTCACGGTCAGGAACATGTTCAGCGCGTTCACCACTTCCGAGCCGAACAGCGGCTCGGGCGTGCGCATCTGCCGGAAACAGTTGTTGATGCGCCACTGCATCGTCTTGAACGTGCTGTTCGACACGCGGTAGGCGGGCCAGGTCGCCATCAGGGGCCGCGCCGCCTCCGGCTTATAAAGCACCGGCAGCTCCGACATGCGGATGCGTTTGCCTTCCTCGCCGTGGCAGGACGCGCACGAGAAATCCCACAGCCCGGTGCGATAGAAGAACATCTTCTTGCCGAGCTCGTAGGCGGCCTGCTCCTTCGGATGATCCCGGCCGGGCGCGAGCGGCACGCCGCGCGACTGCGCCGCCACGTAGGCCGACAGATACTCCATTTCCGAGGGCTGGTTGGCGTTGCCGAAGGGACGCTTGAGCGCTTCTTCGCGGCTGCGGCCCTGCAGCGTCATCATGCAGTGCAGGATGCGCGACTCGGTGTCCATCACCTGGTCGGCGTCCTTGAAGTAGCGCGGCAGCGCGGCGTACGCGCCTTTCAGCACGCCGGGCCCCTTGCCGAGGTCGCATTGCTCCAGGGACACGTTCTTCGGGCCCTGCCTCTTCTTCCAGAGATCCTCGCCCTCGAGCTCGAACAGCTCCACCGGGCTCGAGTCGGCGGTCATCTTCTGGTACTTCTCGAACTGCGACTGCGCGAACGCCGGCGGGAACGCCAGCGCGAGCAGCACACTGCCGGTGACTACGCGCATTTTCCCCTCCTCCTTGCAGCCGGCGCCGCGGCGCTCAGGCGACCGCGGTTTCGGTCTTGTTGGTCTCGCCCTTGTTGTCCAGCCAGCTGACTTCGATCTTGTCGCCTTTCGCGCCGCCCTTCAGGCGGAACGAGAACACCGGGTTGCGCGACACCGCCTGGCTGATCTGCCCCTCGACCACGGTCCTGCCGTTGACCTTCACCGTGAGGTTCTGGATGAAGTGCGGCTTGCCCTTGGTCTGCTGCTCGGTCGCCATGGGATGCGTCATCAGCACGCGCACGTCGGTATTGCCGCCAATCAGTGTCGCGCGCATTTTCATCGGTCCCGCCATGTCAGCCTCCGCACCCGCCGATGGTCACTTTGATCTCCCTGGTCGCCACATAGTGCTTGCCGCCGGCCGTCGCGACCACGCGCACGTCGGAGCTCTCGCCCATCTTGGCGTTCACCTTGACGAAGGGCAGGGCGCCTTCCATGAAGTCGAACTTGGCGACCAGCGGGTACGGGTTCTTGTCGACCAGCACCGCGAGCGAGGTCGTTCCGGGAATCGTGCTCGTGATCTCGATCGGCACCACGGCGCCGTTCTCGGCGATCTGCGGCGCCTCGATGACGATGTCGCCGCTCGCCTGGGCGCCGGGCGTCCCGAGGCTCTTCAGCGCGTCGTCGGCCTTCCTGGAGGCGAAAGCCTCCTTGTTCCAGGCCGCCGCGAGCGCGCTCACCGGCTTGAGCAGCCCGGCGGCGATGAGCGCGAGCAGCGCTCCGCCCGCACGGACCAGTTCCCTGCGTTGAACCTTCATGCGTTTCCCCTCCTTACGACTCGGGAATGGTAATACACGGGCCCCCGTGAAAGGCAAGGCCGAACATCAAATCTTTCTATCGCGCCATTGGCACGCGATTTCAGGGCCTCAGGTACGCATAGCCTTCGCGCTGCTGTAGGCGCGTGACTTCCGCAACGCCGGAAGGGACGAAGGTCGCGTACTCGATGAACTGCTCCTTGGTGAGCTTGCGGTTGCGCAGCGTGATCTGGCAGACGTCGAACTGCACGCCGCGTATCTTCAGCCGCTCGACCAAGTCCTCGTACTTGTTGCCATTCTTGTCCTTCGCGCCCTTCATGAGGAAGTCGACGCCCTTCGCATGGGTGACGACCACGATCTTCGCCTTCGGATTGACCTCGAGATGGTTGCCGATGTTGCGCAGGCCGTTCGACGCCTGCGCGAAGCCTTCGTTGATGTGGTACACGACCTTGTCCTGCGACCCGGACGCCTGCGTCGCTCCCGTCTGCGATTCCCCCGTCGTGGCGCACCCCGCGGCGAGAACGGACAGGGTGCCGATCGCGGCCAGCAATGTTCTGCGTTGCATGTGATCTCCTCCTTTTCTGGTTGGCGGGGACGGCGGCTCCTCCACCGTCCCGATGTCCTATATCGGCGCGAGCCGCGAAATATTCCCGGCGGGCAGGAATAAAATGGTCCGGGACCGGATATTGGGGAGGACAGGTGCGCGACGAGACGAGGCGGGCGAGGTTCGAGGCGCTTGTGCTGCCGCACCTCGATGCGGCCTACGGCCTCGCGCGCTGGCTGACTCGCGATACAGCGCAGGCGGAGGAGGCGGTGCAGGAGGCATTTCTTCGGGCATTCAGATACTTCGGCGCCTTCCATGGCGACGATGCCCGCCCGTGGCTGCTGGGCGTCGTGCGCAACGCCTGCTACGGCGTGTTGCGGTCCGAGCGCCAGGAGCTCGCAGTCCGGTTCGAAGCGGATGCCGTGGGGGACGACGGGCCGGCGCCGGGCGCCGTCGTGCCTTTTCCGTTGGACCCCGAGGCGAGCGCCATCGCCCGGGCGGAGCGCGAGCTTGTCCGGCGCTGCCTGCGCGAGCTGCCGCCGGAGTATCGCGAGGCGGTCGTGCTGCGCGAGATGCACGACTGCAGCTACCGCGAGATGGCGCAGATCATGGACGTGCCGATTGGTACCGCGATGTCGCGCCTCGCCCGCGGCCGCAGGCTCCTGCGCGGCGCGCTCGCGGCGCAGCTTGGCCGGAGGGGCACCGGGACATGAGCTGCCGGGAAACATCGCGGCTGCTCGATGCTTACGTCGACGGCGAGCTCGGCCTGCCGGAGGCGCTCGCCGTGGAAGACCATGTGCAGGGCTGCCCGCGCTGCGCGACCGCGCTCGACAAGCTGAGAGCCGTGCGCGCCGCGGTACGCGGCCATACCATGCTCGAAAGCGCGCCGCGGCGGCTGCGCGAGCGCCTGCACGCCACGTTCTCGCGCGCCGTGGGCGGCACCGGGGTCTCGCGCGGCTGGGCGCTGGCGCTCGCCTCTCCGGGGATCGCCGCGCTGGCTCTGGTGCTCTGGCTGGGATTTCTCGGGCCGGCGAAGAAGGCTCCCGAGGCGCGCGTGGTGTACCACATCTCGAGCAGCGCGGCGCCGGGCGCGGCGCTGCGCAACGTGGCGAACCATCTCAATGCCGCGCCCAACGTGAAGATCGTCGTCGTCGCGCACAACGAAGGGGTCAACTTCCTGCTGCGCGGCGCGCGCGACGAGAACGGCGAGCCGGTCGAGCCGGCGGTGAAGCGGTTTCGCGAGCGCGGCGTGGAGTTCCGCGTCTGCTTCAACACGCTGGAGAGGCGCAGGCTCGGCGCCGCCGCGGTGATCCCCGAGGCGCGCCTGGTGCCTTCGGGCATCGCCGAGATCGGGCGCCTGCAGGCCGAGGAAGGCTACGTCTACATGCGCCTGTGAGGCGCTCGGGGTACCAGGCCTCAGGGCCGCACGTAGGCCCAGCCTTCGCGCTGGCGCTTCATGAGGTGGACCACGCCGGCGTCCACGTAGCTGATGCCGCCGTACATGTCATCCTTCTTGACCTTGGTGTTGCGCATCGTGTTCTCGCAGGCCATCAGGCCGACGCTGTTGTCGAGCGCCTGCGCCAGGCGGTCGGCGACCTTGGAGTCGGCCTTGAGCATGCCCAGGCCGGGCCCGTAGGCGACGATCTCGACGTCGACGTTGCCCTTGCCGAGGTCCTGCTGGATGTTGCGCGCGTTGTTGAGCGCCAGGTTCCACTTCGCGGGATCGGCGTCGCTCACCTGCAGGACGACCTTGTACTTCTGCTGCGCCTGCGGTGCGGACTGCGCGTGCCCGAGCCCGGGCAGGAACGACAGAACAGCGGTGGCCAGCGCCACGGTGAACGCCTTCATTTTCTCCTCCTTTGTAGGATCGCCGACCCACTCAAGACGGATGGCAGGCCCGGGTTATTCCACGCTGGGCGGATGTCGCGTCGCGGAATAAACTCCCACGCCTGAACGTCATTGCGGGACGAGGATGGGAATCGATTCGATGTTCCGGCACCGGAACGCCCTGCGGAGCGAGATCGAGCGCTCGCGCGACATGCTGCACCGCATGGCGTGGGCGTGGTGTCGCGACGCCGCGCTCGCAGACGACCTCGCCCACGAGGCGGTGGAGAAGGCCCTGCGCAGCGCCGGGCAGCTGCGCGATGCGGAGAAGCTCAAGGGCTGGCTGCTGCGCATTCTCGCCAACTGCCTGCGCGATTACGCGCGCGCGCGGCGCGAGCACGTGGAGCTCGAGACGGTCGAGGACCGGCTGGCGGCGGAAGCGGCGGGCCCGGAAGAAGCCCGCGCCAGCGCGGAACTGGCCGCACGGGTGCGGCAAGCCGTCGCCGCGCTGCCGCTCGGCCAGCGGCAGGTCGTGACGCTGGTGGACCTGGAAGGCTGCAGTTACGCCGAGGTCGGCGAGGCTCTGGAGATCCCGATCGGCACGGTGATGAGCCGGCTGTGCCGAGCGCGGCAGGCGCTGCGCGAGCC
This sequence comes from Pseudomonadota bacterium, assembly GCA_040756795.1. Lineage (GTDB taxonomy): Bacteria > Pseudomonadota > Gammaproteobacteria > Burkholderiales > SG8-39 > RBG-16-66-20. The sequence continues at coordinate 19,756 of JBFLYF010000002.1, read as the reverse complement.
GCTCAGACCGCTCGCCCGCGAGGCGCTCGGGTTCAAGCTGCGGAGCGTGAAATGAGCGAAGAAAGCAGGATTTCCGAGGAGCTGCGCAACTCGTTCGTGGACGGCCAGCTCGACGCTGCGGAATGGGCGCGGATCGCGCAGCAAATGCAGCGTGATCCGGAGCTGCGCGACCAGGTCTGCGAGCTGAGGATGCTGAAGGACGTGGTGCGGCACGCCTACGCGGATCCGCCGGCGCGCCGCAGGCGTGCGGCCGCCCGCCCTGGACTGCATTGGCCGTGGCTGGCGGCGGCGAGCGTCGTGCTCGCGCTCTCTGGATGGTTCGGACACGCCTGGTGGAACAAAGGGCCCGCGCTCGATCCCACCTCGGCGTATGCCTTGCGCGGCGACTGGTCCAGCCTGCGCGGCGACTGGCGCACGCTCGACGGCAGCCACGTGCTGGTGCACGTGAGCTCGGGGAAGCGCGAGGCGCTCGCCACGGCGCTCGAGGAGGTGGAAGACCTGCTGCGCTCGGCGCGGCGCGAGAAGCGCGCGATCGAAGTCGAGATCGTCGCCAACAGCTCCGGGCTCGACCTGGTAGAGGCGAACGCCTCGCCGTACGCCGCGCGCATCGCTGCGCTGCGCGCCGAGTATCCCAACCTCGGGCTGGTCGCCTGCGGGCAGACCATCGCGCGCCGCAGGGCGCGCGGATTGGAGGTCAACCTGGTTCCGGGAACGGCGATCGCGCCTTCGGCGCTCGAGCAGGTGATCGAGCGGCTGCGCAGCGGCTGGATCTACGTGCGCGCCTGATCCCCGGAGGGCGCTGGGCGGCCCCGAGGGCCCGAATCAAGCGCCCTTATCCGCGAATTAAGAGAACGTTTTGCGGTACGCCGCGGCGCCGCCGAGAATAGCGCAATCCCTCAACCAAGGATCGCCGCCGGATGCCGGAACTCGTCAAGCCCCACGCAGCTGGGCCGCTCAAGCCGCTGATGCTCGCCGGCGAGGCGCTGGCGGCCGAGAAGAAGCGCGCCGCCTCGCTGCCCGCCGTGCGCATCAGCTCGCGCGAGAAGGGCGACCTCGTCATGCTCGGCATCGGCGGCTTCACGCCGCTCGAGGGCTTCATGACGCACGCCGACTGGCAGGGCGTGTGCGACGGCTACCGCACCGCCGCGGGCCTGTTCTGGCCGATCCCGATCACGCTCTCTGCCGACAAGGAGAGCGCCGCGAGCTTCAGGACCGGGCAGGACATCGCGCTGGTCGACGGGGAGCGCGGCGAGATCCTCGCCACGATGAAGGTGACCGAGAAGTACGCCATCAACAAGGCGCACGAGTGCGCGACCGTGTTCCGCACCACCGACCAGGCGCATCCGGGCGTGAAGATGGTGATGGCGCAGGGCGAGGTGAACCTCGCAGGGCCGGTGAAGGTGCTCGGCGACGGCGGCTTCAAGGCGGCGTACGGGTCGCTCTCCATGACGCCCGCCGAGACGCGCGCCGCGTTCGAGAAGCTCGGCTGGTCGCGCGTGGCCGCGTTCCAGACCCGCAACCCCATGCACCGCTCGCACGAGTACCTCGCCAAGGTCGCGATCGAGACCTGCGACGGCGTGCTGGTGCATTCGCTGCTGGGGAATCTGAAGCCCGGCGATATCCCGGCGGAGGTGCGCGCGCGCGCGATCGGCGTGCTGATCGAGAAGTATTTCCGGCCCGGCACCGTGGTGCAGGCGGGCTATCCGCTCGACATGCGCTACGCCGGGCCGCGCGAGGCGCTGCTGCACGCGCTGTTCCGCCAGAACTACGGCTGCTCGCACCTGGTGGTGGGGCGCGACCACGCGGGCGTGGGCAGCTACTACGGGCCGTTCGACGCGCACCGCATCTTCGACGAGATCCCGCGGGACGCGCTGCGCATCCGGCCGCTGAAGATGGACGTCACGTTCTGGTGCTACCGCTGCGGCGGCATGGCTTCCGGGCGCACCTGCGCGCACGGCGACGCCGACCGCCTGCAGGTCTCGGGCACGCAGCTGCGCAGCTGGCTTTCCGAGGGCAAGCCGGTGCCGGCCGAGTTCTCGCGTCCCGAGGTGCTGGAAGTCCTGCGCGAGTACTACACGCGCCTCAGGGAGCCAGCAACGAGCGCATGAAATCGGCGGCGCGGCGCAGCGAGTCTTGCGTCGCCATGTCGTCGGCAAGCGTGCGCACCGCGGGCGGCCGGAAGTCGAAGCCGCGCCCGACGCCGGGATAGACGACGACGCGCGCGTCGCGCTTTTTCTTCTGCAGCGAGTCGATCCCGGCGAGGATCGGCCGGTAGCGCTGGTACTGCTCCTGCTCGCCGAAGAAGACGAGCACCGGCACGCGCAGCTCGTCGACCTCCGGCGCGTACTGGTAGACCTGCATCGCCTCCGGCGCCTCCGGGTGCTGCCAGTGCGGGTAGTACGAGACGTAGCAGGCCGATTTCGCCTGCCTGCCCTTGCTCACCAGCGCTTTCAGCGCATAGTAGCCGCCGCGCGTGTGCGAGACCACGCAGGTCCTCTGCTGGCCGCGCGCCTCGGGCAGGGCGAGCGCGAAGTCGATCGCGAGGGCGGCGTCGTCCTCGAGCGCAGCGTCGTGCCGCACCGGCATCTTGTCGATGAAGCGGCCGCTGTACAGATCGGGCGCGACCACCGTGAAGCCGCGCGCCGCCAGGCGCAGTGGCGCCAGCCGCGTCAGCTCGTCGATGCCGCGCCGGCCGTGCAGGAAGACGACCACCGGGAAGCGGCCCTGCGCCGCCGGCGCGAAGATCTCCACCGGGATCTCGACCTCGCCGTTGCGGTAGGCGCCGGCGCGCGCGCGCACCGCATGGTTGGCCGGCACCGGGATGGCGCCGCGCTCCCACCAGCCCTCGTCCCACCACCACTTGTCGCGGTCCTGCGGAAACCGGGTGGTGCTCCAGGGCTCCAGCTGCGCGCCCGCCGGGCCGGCCAGCAGCGCGAGCAGCAGGACGATGGCGAACCGGGCGCTCACCCGGCGGCCTGCTGGGCGGCGAGCCTTTCCTTGGCGAACTCGACGAAGCCGTTGACCAGCCGGGACTGGAACCTCTCCTTCGGGTACACGACCGAGAGATGGCGCAGGAGCGGGGGCGAGAGCGGCACGCGCGCCAGCACGCCGAGGCGCACCTCCTTGGACACCGTGGCGCGCGACATGATGGCGAACCCGAGGCCCGTGGCGGCCAGCCCCTTCAGCGCCTCCGGGCTGCCCGCTTCCATCACCACCTGCAGCGAATCCAGCGCGAGGCCGGCTTTCTGCAGGTAGTTGTCGATCACCTCGCGCGTGCCCGAGCCGAGCTCGCGGCTGATGTAGGCGTGCTCCGTGAGCGAGCGGGGCGAGGTGGACCCCTGCTTCGCCAGGGGGTGCGAGGGCGCGCACACCAGCTGCAGCTCGTCCTGGCAGCAGACGTCGCTCACCAGCGAGGGCAGGTGCGAGTCGCCCTCGATGAAGCCGAGGTCGAGGCTCCTCTCGGCCACGCGCGCCTGCACCGCCTCGGAATTGGCGACGAAAAGCCGCGGCACCACCGCCGGGTAGCGCGCCTTGAACTCGCCCAGGATCTGCGGCAGCAGGAACTCGGCGATCGTCGTGCTCGCGCCGATCAGGAGCGGCCCGGCCACCTGGCCGCCGATCTCCTTCAGGCGCGTGTCGAGCTCGGCCGAGAGCGCGAGGATGCGCTCGGCGTACTCCAGCGCCACCTGGCCGGCCGCCGTCAGGCTGATGCGGCCGTGCGCGCGGTCGAACAGGCGCGTGTCGAAATGCTCCTCGAGCTGCCGGATCTGGAAGGTCACCGCCGGCTGCGTCATGAACAGCGCCTCCGCCGCCTTGGTGAAGGAAAGGTGCTTGGCTACCGCATGGAATACCTGGAGCCGCCGATCCGCCATCCGGCGATATTACGGTAATTCGGTAATTCGGGGACGGAGCCCGAACTCTCGTCTTCTAGAGGTCGAGGTTCCCCGAAAAGAGATCGCCACCCGGTTCCGCCCGGGCAGGAGCAGGACCCGGTCTCCCCGGAGCGAGCTGACGCCCCATGGCGGTAACCTGAGACTTGAGCCGTTCACCGATCATCGGGAAGCCGCCGTTTGTTGCGTCCCGTATGGCGGCGAGGAAAGCTGGTTCGTCGCCCTCGTTGAGTAGTTGTCGATAGGCAGTCTGGCGGGACGTCCTATCGCGCGACAGGGCGAGATATTCAGGATGCGGCGATAGCGATCTATCCTCGATGTACCCGGCATTTGCGCTATGGCTCGACCAGGGATAGGCCGCCGCGCAAGCGACCATGCCTGCTCGCACCGGATTGAGTTCGATGTAGCGGTAACAAGCCAGTACGTACCGAGCGGAGTCGACGAGGCAGGAGCGAAAGCGGCCCTCCCACAATGTGCCCGAGCGCTCGTATCGGCGATTGAAGTGCTGCACGTATCGCTGGCCGAGGTTGCGCATCAGGATGGCACATGCGTGCCCGTCACCTGGGGTAAACAGCAAGTGCACGTGATTGGTCATCAGGCAATACGCGTGTAGGGCGCAGCCGTTTTCCCTCGATAAATCGTGCAACAGCGTCAGGTAGACGAGGCGGTCGGTATCGTGCCTGAAGCACGCCGCGCGGTTGTGTCCGCGCTGTATGACGTGCAGGGCGACATCAGGTAGGACTAGCCGCGCCCGTCTGGGCATAGGCCGCTAAACGGCCCATGCGCCTCGGCCGTTGACCAGATCGGGCTCCGTCCCCGAACTTGCCTACGGCTGTTTCGGCGTCTTGTATTCGGCTTCCTTCTGGAACGGTTCCCAGACGGTTTCGTAGCCGACGAACCCCTTTTCGTTGGCCGGCTTCTGGCGCGTCGTCACGAAACGCGCATGGCCGTCGGGAACTTTGGCAGGGGCGGGTTTCTTGTCCTCGCTCATACGTCACCTCTCAAACAGGTCTCATGCGTGCCGGGTCGATCTCCGCGCCCGCGACGATCGCTCCGCCGGCTCTTGTCTCCTCGTCGGTCGCGTCGCGTACGCGCAGGATCTCGAGCGTGAAGACGACCTCCCTGCCGCAAAGCGGATTGTTGCCATCGACCGTCAGCGTCGCGTCGTCCATCCGCGTGACGAGGAAGCTGCGCGTCTGGCCCTTGTCGTTCTCCATGAGGATGGAGGTGCCGATGCTCCGATACTCCTCGGGGACGTTCTCGATGCGATCGGTGAAGACCAGCGACTCGTCCCGCGGGCCGAAGATCCGGTTGCCGTCGATCGCCACTTCGATGACCTCGCCGGCGGACCTGCCCTCCAGCTCCCTGTGGACCGAAGGGGCGAGGATTTCGTTGTGCCCGTGGACATAGCCGAGCGGGAACTCGACCCGCGTGAGGACGTGCCCCGTCTTCCGGTCGGTCACCTTGTAGGTCAACTCGACGAACTTGCCGTCGCGGATGGCTTCAGAAGATGGAGGCACCAAAAATCCTGACTTTTCCGTTCTCATGACCGAGGACGAGCCGGCCGAGCCACTCCCCCGGCTTCTTCGTGCTCCGCTGCCGGTAAAGCACCGTCACATGCTCGCCGCGGCGGATGATGCCGAGCGCGTCGAAGTCCTCGGACAGGTTTCTCGCAAGCTCGCTGTTGGCGAACTGGTGGCCCGCGACCACCTGATCCATTGCGAGCGCCAGGGCGCTGGAGAAGTTCTTCGCGAATTCTCCGTACTTGCCCTCGTTGGAAGCCTTGACGAGGTCGCGCCAGAGCGGATTCGCCATGGCCAGAATCTCCTCGTCGGTCTTCTCAATGATGTTCACCATCCGACACCAGGTGATAGCAAGGCGCTTTCTCCATGGTGTATTCGCCGGTTACCGGGTCGCGACGCGAGACCGTGAGCACGTGCCAGTTCGCGTCGTCCACCTTCATGGCGTCGCCCCGGTAGTAGTAGCCCGGCCAGCGGGTCTCCTTGCGGAACAGCGTGTGCTGCGTGACGCACTCGGCGGCGCGATGGCGGTGCTTCAGCTCCCAGGCGCGCAGCAGCTCGTGAAGATCCTGCGCGGCCAGGCTCTCCAGGTCCTCCTCCATGATCTTGAGCTTCTTCAGGCCGATGTTCAGGAGCTTCTCGTTGGTCATGTAGTTGACCGTCACTCCGCCGCAATACTCGTCCATCAGCTTCTGCAGCCGGTCCAGGCCCTGCTTCGGATTGATGTAGTGCGGGTTGACGTCGCCCGCCACGATCGCATTGCGGTAGATCCGGTAATGCTCCAGGGGCTTGTAGATCTCGCTCTTCCGCCGCTCGATCTGCTCGTCGGACACGACGATGCCTTCGCCCTTTCCGTCGTCGATGTACTTGCAGGCGGCCTTCGCGGCGAGACGCCCTTCAGTGAAAGACCCGGACGAGAAGGCGTGCGGCGTGCCGCCGACCGCGTCGCCGGCGCCGAACAGGCCTTCGACCGTCGTCATGCGGTTGTAGCCCCAGAAATACTCGGGCGGGGAGATGTCCTCGGGACCCGAGCACCAGGCGCCCGAGCAGGTCGCGTGCGAGCCCATGACGTAAGGCTCGGAGGTGGTGAGCTCCGGATTCTCGTTCTTGGGATCGACGTCGGTGGCGGCCCACAGAACCGCCTGGCCGACGGTCATGCCGAGGAAATTTTCCCAGCCGACCTCCTCCAGGTGAGGATCCTGGAAGGCGCGCATGGTCACCATGTGAATGGGGCCTCGGCCGGCATTCACTTCACTGATGATGCAATGGTTGCGCAGGCAGGTCGGGATCGGCCGGTGCGTCAGGTGCCACGCTTCCGGATCGAGGTACTCCTTGCCGACCATCTTCTGCAGCTCGGGCCACCACTTGGACTCGTACTCTTCGCCCAGGCCGTTCTGCGTGTAGGTCTTCAGGTGCAGGAAGTACGCGCCGACCGGGCCGTAGCCGTCCTTGAAGCGCGCCAGCACGATGCGATTTTCCATCTGCGTCATCTTGGCGCCGGCGTCGATCATCAGGCCGTAGGCGGACGCGGACGACCAGGGCGCATACCAGGTGCGGCCGGAACCTTCGCCCACCGAGCGCGGCTTGAAGATGTTGGAGGCGCCGCCCGCGCCGCAGATCACCGTCTTGGACTTGAAGACGTGGTAGTTGCCCGTGCGCACGTTGAAGCCGACGGCGCCGGCGACCCGGTTCGGCTTGCTGTCGTCCATCAGCAGGTGGGTGACGCAGATGCGGTTGAAGACCTTGTCCGCCGATTTCTTGGCGGCCTCGGCCACGATGGGCTTGTAGGACTCGCCGTGGATCATGATCTGCCATCGCCCTTCGCGCAGATAGCGCCCGGTCTTCGGGTCCTTCATGATCGGCAGCCCCCACTCCTCGAACTGGTGGACCGTGGAGTCGACGTGCCGGGCCATGTCGAACAGCAGGTCCTCGCGCACCAGGCCCATCAGGTCGATGCGGGCGTAGCGAACATGGTCCTCCGGCTGGTTCTCGCCCCAGCGGGTGCCCATGTAGCAGTTGATGGCGTACAGACCCATGGCGACCGCGCCGGAGCGATCCATGTTGGCCTTCTCGGCGATGACGATCTTCTTGTCCTGGCCCCAGAACCTCGCCTCCCAGGCGGCGCCGGTGCCGCCCAGGCCCGCACCGACGACCAGGATGTCGATGCCGTCTTCGATGATCGTCTTGTAGGCCATCAGTAGTACACGCCTTTCTTCGGCTTGAGACCGGCGTCCTTGAGCGTACGCAGGCCGCCGTCATCCATGCGGATCCACTTGGGCTCGTTGTACAGGAGCTGGCTCGCGCGCATCTCCTTGCTGGGTCCGGGAACCTCCGCGAGCCTGGGGATCGCCGTCCCCCAGGGCTTGGTGGTGATGGGCGACAGGAAGTTCTTCTCCGTGCCGTTGCGGAACTTGATCCTCCAGGCGATCGTGCCCTTCTCTTCGTCGCGATGGACGCGAACGCTGTGGCCCAGCGGGGCGAAGTCGGCATAGCCGCGCACGTCGATCGCATGCTGCGGGCAGGCTTTCACGCAGGAGTAGCACTCCCAGCACATGCTCGGCTCGATGTTGTAGGCGCGCCGATAGGTCTTGTCGATGTGCATGATGTCCGAAGGACAGATGTCGACGCAGTGTCCGCATCCGTCGCACCTCGTCATGTACACGAAGGTCGGCATAAGTGGGATCCCTGTTCCTAGTAGTGGCGGGGCGCTTCGCGCTTGATGCCGAGCCCCATGTCCATGGGCGCTTCCCGCAACAGCTCCATGGAGTGCCGTTTCTGCTGCTCGGGATCGTCGCGGGTCTGCGTGGGCAGATTCTCGGCCGTGCCGTTCGCCTGGGATACCCTCTTCTCGAACGCCGCCGCCGGCTTGAAGAACATGTGCGCGAACTTCGACCACGGCACCGAGCCGAACAGCACCGTCGTGGCGAGGATGTAGAGGTAGAAGAACACGCCCGCCCCGCCGCCGGCCGCCGCCCAGACGAGGCCGAGCGTCGCGCTGGCGAGCAGCGACAGGATGAACAGGTCGGCGCGCACGACGCGGAACGGCGAATTTCCCTCGGCCGCCACGTCGACGCGGATGAAAAACCAGAACCAGTAGCCGCCGGCGCAGATCATCGCGGCACCGAGCCACCAAAGGATTACAACAAGAGAAGAAGTTTCAATTCCAAAGACCAACAGGACTGTCGTCACGGCGTAGAGGACGAAGCCGTACATGCCGAGCAGGTGCGCGAGGCGCCGCCGCGCGTTGCAGAACTCCCCCGATGCAAGGACGTCGACCACTACGGTTTGAACCGCGATGGGAAGCAAGCCCACTTCCTTCGAACCCCTGCTTTTGCGCCAGTTGGCGAAGAAGTACCTGGCGCTGCCCTTGTGCACGACGTCGAACAGCGTCCCCGCGACGACCAGCACGATCATGGCGACGACGTAGGCCTGCATGACGGCGGGCGCGATGGACGCCGAAAGCGTCGCAAACGGATTGGTGGCGAACATCTTGCTCCCTCTTTTCTCAGCCGGATTCTAAGAGCGCCGAGGAAGGTGAACCCGAAAAAAGGACTATGTCGCCATAGAAAATACTTCGAAGCGCATCGCCGCGAGGTCGCCGAGCATCCAGGTCGCGGGCGCGGCGAGGCCTGCCACCGTGCCGGGGTTCACCAGCCAGGTCTTGGCGCCTTTGACATTGGTCACTTCCTCGGCGAGCGCCTTGTGCGAGTGCCCGCAGCAGACCAGCTCCCAGTCGCCGGTGCAGGCCATGGCGTAGCCGTACTCGGGGTAGTGCACGACGAAGATGCGCCGCCCGCCGAGCTCGAGGCGCGCGTCGGCGCCGTGATACTGCAACTGGCCGTTGCTCTCGCGCGCCCCGCGCGCGAGCGACACCGGGTCGCCGAGGTTGTTGCCGTGGATCACGTGCAGCGGCAGGCCGAGCGCCTTGGCGGGGCCGAGCGTCTGGGTGCCGATCACGTCGCCGCAGTGGATCACGGCCGCGGCGCCGCGCTCCTTCGCCTCGCGCACGGCGCGCGCCAGCGCGTCGGCGCGATCGTGGCTGTCGGAGACGATGCAGACCTTCACCCGCGCACGCTCAGCATTGCTCCCAGGGCAGGCCCTCGTGGCGCCAGCCCGCGACCGCGTTGCGCTGGTGCTTCGCGTTCAGCGGCCCCTCGAAGCCGCTCGCGACGTTGTAGACGCGCGTGAAGCCGTGGCTCTCGAGCGCCTCGCCGGCTTCCGCCGAGCGGTTGCCGCTGCGGCAGATGAGCACGATCGGGCGCTTCGCGTGATCGGTGCCGGCGAGCTTCTTCACCTGCCCCACGAAATGCGGGTTCACCTCCCAGTCCGGGCCGTCGTTCCACGCCACGTGCAGCGCGCCGGTGGGGTGGCCTACGAACAGGTACTCCATCTCGCTGCGGCAGTCGATGAACAGCGCGTCCGGGTTCTGCTGCAGAAACTCCTGCGCCTGCTTCGGCTCGAGGTGCTCCATGCCCCGCATTATCCCTCAGGGAAGGCGGTTATGAGCGGATCAGATTAATTCAATGGCCGGTGGCTCGTGCGGCGCGGAAAATGCCGAGCTTGGGCACCGAGATCAAGACCACCACCTGCTACATGTGCGCCTGCCGCTGCGGCATCCGCGTGCACCTGCGCGACGGCGAGCTGCGCTACATCGACGGCAATCCCGAGCATCCGCTCAACAAGGGCGTGATCTGCGCCAAGGGCGCGAGCGGCATCATGAAGCAGCGCTCGCCCGCGCGCCTCACGCGGCCCCTGCGAAGAAAAGCGGGCAGCGAGCGCGGCGCGGGAGACTTCGAGCCGATCTCGTGGGACGAGGCTTTCGATCTTCTCGGGAAAAGGCTTTCCAGGATCAGAAAAACGGACCCGAAGAAGTTCGCCCTCTTCACCGGGCGCGACCAGATGCAGGCGCTCACCGGGCTCTTCGCGCGCCAGTTCGGCACGCCGAACTACGCCGCGCACGGCGGCTTCTGCTCGGTGAACATGGCCGCGGGCATGATCTACACCATCGGCGGCTCGTTCTGGGAGTTCGGCGGGCCGGACCTGGAGCGCGCGCGCCTCTTCGTCATGCTCGGCACGGCCGAGGACCACCACTCCAACCCGCTCAAGATCGCGCTCGCGAAGTTCAAGCGCGCGGGCGGGCGCTTCGTCTCGGTGAACCCGGTGCGCACCGGCTACTCGGCGATCGCCGACGAATGGGTGCCGATCCGCCCCGGCACCGACGGCGCGCTCTTGCTCGCGCTCGCGGCCGAGCTCGTCGCGCAAGGGCTCTACGACCGCGAGTTCGTCGCGCGCTACACCAACGGCGGCCAGCTCGTCGTCACCGAGCCGGATTCGCCGCGCCACGGGCTGCTCGCCACCGACGAGGGCGCCGACGCCGTCAATCCGCTCTATCCGCAGAACCAGCTGTGGTGGGACCGGCACTCGAACGGGCCCGTGCTCAGCCACACGCCCGAGGCCGACCCGGCGCTCTTCGGCGCCTTTCGCCTCGCCAGCGGCACGCGCGTCGCGCCCGCGTTCCAGCTGCTCGCCGAGCGCCTGCGCCCGCACACGCCGGAGTGGGCCGAGAACATCACCGGCATCCCGGCGGCGACCATCCGGCGCCTCGCGCACGAGATGGGCGTGACCGCGCGCGACGAGAAGATCGAGCTGCCGATCGCCTGGACCGACTGCTGGGGGCGCGAGCACCAGACCGTCACCGGCAACCCGGTCGCGTTCCACGCCATGCGGGGGCTCGCGGCGCACTCGAACGGCTTTCAGACCGTGCGCGCGCTCGCGATCCTCATGAGCCTGCTCGGCACGATCGACCGCCCGGGTGGCTTTCGCCACCGCGCGCCGTTCCCGCGCGCCATCCCGCCCTCGGCGAAGACGCCCACCGGCCCCGAGGGCGTGCGGCCCGATACGCCGCTCGCCGGGCTCGCGCTCGGCTGGCCGGGCTCGCCCGAGGACCTGTTCGTGGACGCCGAGGGCAACCCGGTGCGCATCGACAAGGGCTTTTCCTGGGAATACCCCCTCTCGGTGCACGGCCTGATGCACAACGTCATCGGCAACGCCTGGCGCGGCGACCCGTACCCGATCGACACGCTGATGATCTTCATGGCGAACATGGCGTGGAACTCGAGCATGAGCACGGTGGAGGCGCGCCGCATGCTGAACGACAGGCGCGAGGACGGCGAATACCGCATCCCCTTCCTCGTGGTGTGCGATGCGTTCCAGTCGGAGATGACCGCGTTCGCGGACCTCGTGCTGCCCGACACCACCTACCTCGAGCGCCACGACGTGATGTCGATGCTCGACCGGCCGATCTCCGAGTTCGAGGGCCCCATGGACGCGGTGCGCGTGCCGGTCCTGCCGCCCGCGGGCGAATGCAAGCCGTTCCAGGAAGTCCTGATCGAGCTTGGGAGCCGCCTGGGTTTGCCTGCGTTCACTGAAAAAGATGGATCGAGAAAATACAGGAGCTACCCCGACTTCATCCTCCGCCACGAGACCGAGCCCGGCTCGGGAATCGGCTTTCTCGCCGGCTGGCGCGGCGCCGACGGCGCAAAGGCGATGCGCGGCGAGCCCAACCCGAAGCAGTGGGAGCGCTACGCCGAGAACAACTGCGTCTTCAGGCACGAGCTGCCGCACTCGTACCAGTACATGCGCAACTGGAACCGCGGCTACATGGAATGGGCGCAGCGCGCGCGGCTGCGCCGCTGGGGCGAGCCGATCCTCGTGCACCTGTACTCCGAGGTGCTGCAGCGCTTCCGGCTCGCCGCGCAGGGCAAGTGGCCGGGGCGCCTTCCTCCGGAAAAACTCAAGGGAAGAATCGAGAAATTCTTCGATCCGCTGCCGTTCTATTCTCCGCCCCTGGAGCACCAGGTCACGGATCTCGAGAAGTATCCGCTCGCCGCGATCACGCAGCGGCCGATGGCGATGTACCACTCCTGGGACTCGCAGAACGCGTGGCTCAGGCAGATTCACGCGCACAACTATCTGTTCATCCACCCGCGCACCGCGCGCGCGAGCGGCGTCGCCGACGGCGCCTGGCTGTGGGTCGAGTCGCAGTGGGGCCGGGTGCGCTGCATGGGGCGCTTGAGCGAAGCGGTGGAGCCGGGCACGGTCTGGACCTGGAACGCGATCGGCAAGCAGCCCGGCGCCTGGGGGCTCTCGCCGGAGGCGAACGAGGGACGCAAGGGATTTCTCCTGAACCACCTCATCTCCGACACACTGGGCACTGTTTCGAACTCGGACCCGGTGACCGGCCAGGCCGGCTGGTACGACGTGCGCGTGCGCATCTATCCGGCGCGGGAAGAAGGGGTCTTCCCCGAATTCCCTCTTCTCAAGGCGATGCCGGCATGACCCAGCTCGCGCTCGTGATCGACCTCAACGTGTGCGTGGGCTGCCATGCCTGCGTGACGAGCTGCAAGGAATGGAACACCGCGGGCGCGGCCGGTCCGCTCACCGACCAGAACGCCTACGGCGCCGAGCCGAGCGGCACTTTCTTCAACCGCGTGCAGACCTTCGAGGTGGGCGAGTTCCCGAAGACCGAGACGGTGCATTTCCCCAAGTCGTGCCTGCATTGCGAGGACCCGCCCTGCGTGCCGGTGTGCCCGACCGGCGCCTCCTACAAGCGCGCCGAGGACGGCATCGTGCTGGTGGACTACGACAAGTGCATCGGGTGCAAGTACTGCGCCTGGGCCTGCCCGTACGGCGCGCGCGAGCTGGACGAATCGCAGAAGGTGATGAAGAAGTGCACGTTGTGCGTCGATCGCATTCACGACGCGGCGCTGCCCGAGCGCGAGCGCAAGCCCGCCTGCGTGCTCGCCTGCCCCACGAGCGCGCGCCTGTTCGGCGACATCCACGACCCGGACTCGGAAGTCTCGCGCGCGATCCGCGAGCAGGGCGGCTACGCGCTGATGCCGGAATGGGGCACGCAGCCGGCGAACCACTACCTGCCGCGGCGCAAGACCACGCGCACGCTGCACCCGGACGAGCTCGAGCGCCACGACAACCCGCTCAAGATCGACGGCAGGCTGCCGCGCCCCGCGCCGAGCGAGCCTTCGCTCGACGACGTGACGAGCTGGTAACCGGAATGCGCCCGGCCTGGTCGGTACTCCTGCTCACCACGCTGATCGGCGCGGGGCAGGGGCTGTTCCTGGCCGTGTTCGCGGTTCATTCGGAAGAAAAATTCAGGATCGCGGCGACGGCGGCGGTGCTCGTCCTCACGGGGGCGGGGCTCGCGGCGTCGTTCTTCCACCTCGGGCATCCCGAGCGCGCCTGGCGCAGCGCGGCGATGTGGCGCACCTCGTGGCTCTCGCGCGAGGTGATCGTGCTGCCCGCGTTCATGGCGGCGGCCGGCGCGTGGGGGCTCGCCCCCTCCGCGGCGCTCGGCCTCGCCGGTGCCCTGCTCGCCGTGGCGCTGTTCGTCTGCACGGGGATGATCTATGCGTGCCTCGAGTTCCTGCAGGAATGGCACACGCCGCTCACGGTGGTGAACTACACGGCGCTCGGCTGCGCCTCGGGGCTCACCGCGGCCGCGGCGCTCGCCGCATGGCTCGATCCGCCGCTCGCCCGCCCCTACACCGCCGCGGCGCTCGTGGTGGGCGCAGCCGCTTACCTGCTGCGCCTTGCCGCTCTCGCGCGCAACGTGGGCCTGCGGCCGAAGTCGACTCTCGCGAGCGCGATCGGCGTCAAGCACCCGCGCATCGTGCAGATCGCGCAAGGGGCGATGGGCGGCTCGTTCAACACGCGCGAGTTCTTCCACGGCCGGCCGCGCGAAGTGGTGCGCGCCGCGCGCTGGGCCTTGCTCGGGCTGCTGTTTCCTCTACCGGCCTTGTTTCTTCTGCTTTCGAATTCGGCGGCTGGACTGTTGAGCGCATTTCTTGTTCAGTATGCTGGCCTTCTGGCGGAGCGCTGGTATTTCTTCGCCGAGGCGCGGCATCCGCAGAATCTCTACTACCAGGCGATCTCGTGAAGGCGACGCCTTGATCTGGCTCAACGCGGCGCCGCGCGCCGGCGGCAGACTCGCCCGAAAAGGAGGAACCGATGGCTGATCCGCACCCGATCGTGACTTACTCGAAGGCCGCGAAGTTCGAGGACGTGCTCGAGGACGCGAGGCTCGCGATCCAGGCGAAGGGGCTGGTGATCGACTACGAGTCCTTCGTCAACCGCATGCTCGAGCGCACCGGCAAGGACGTCGGCTCCGCGCGCAAGCTCTACACCGACGCGCGCGCGTTCGTCTTCTGCAGCGCGGCGCTGTCGCGCAAGACCATGGAGGCCGACCCGGCGAACGCCTCGTTCTGCCCCTACAGCATCATGGTGTACGCCACGGCGCAGCAGCCGGGCACGGTGCATGTTTCCTACAAGCGGCCATGGCGCCCGGACGGCTCGGCGGCCTCGAAGGCGGCGCTGAAGGAAGTCGAGGCGCTGCTCGACGCCATCGCGCGCGCGGCGCTCGGGCAGCGCTGAGCGCATCAATTCCGTTTAGCAGCCGGTCAGCAAGTTCGTTTGGACGCCTCCCGGGGCGGATGCTAGCGTGCCTTTCGGCGAATCATTCGGTTTGCCGCCGGCCGTCGTGGCCGAAAATTGCCAGGGGAGGAGAACAGTGAAGTCGATACCGAAGTGTTTGGCGCTCGCCGCCGCCGCCGCATTGGCGGCGCCGGCGTTCGCCGAGCCGGCGCTGATGTCGGGTGACTGGACCCGGGGCCTGTGCCAGGCGTGGAACGCCGAGCCGGTGCTCACCGGAAAGCTCGCAGAGTCCGGCTGGGTGAAGAACGACAAGGGGCGCGGGTTCAAGGTGATCCAGCTCTACCGCACCGAGTGCGGCAGCAGGCCCACCGGCGAGCTGCGCCTGTCGCTGAAAGACGGCAAGGCGGCGTGCGTCTACGGCGGGGCGGCGCAGACGGCGAAGCTCGACCTGAGCGCCGACTACCTCATGGACGCCGAAACGCCGCGCTGGGAGGAGATGGGGCGCGGCGAGTACGGCCCGATGAAGGCGATGATGTTCGGGCGCCTCTCGTTCGACGGCCCGATGGGCGAGGCGATGGGCAACATGGGGCCCTTCGAGGCCTTCCTCGCGCTCGTCGGCAAGGTTCCCTACGACGCCAAGACCTGCGCGAAATAGGCCGCGGCGCAGGAAACGAAAGGGCCGGATCGCTCCGGCCCCTTTTTCTTTCCCGCGGCGCGGATCGGCCGCCTACATCTTCCAGCCGATCGCGAACCCGAGCGAGTCCTGGTGCATCCTCAGGTTCGCTTCGCCGGACCCGAACCCCAGAGGGATCGACCCCGAGCCGTTCACCTTCTTCCTGAAGGCGTGCATGTAGCCGACGGTGAAATCCATCGCGCCCATGGTCCAGGTCGCCCCGAGCGTGAGGTGATCCTGCACCACGGCCGGGAAGATGATGTTCAAGAGCGTCTCGTTCGCCGGGATCGGCTGCTTGCCGGTGGCGAAGCCGGCGCGCAGCGTGAGCGACCTCGAGTATTCGTAGCTCGCGCCGATCTTGTACGTCGTCATGTTGTGCCAGCCGAAGCCCGGGCCGTTGGAGGCGCCCAGCGTGCAAGCGCCGACGAACAGGCAGGCCGAGGGCGTGCCGATCGCGGGCACCTTGCCGTAATCGATCTGCTGGATGTCGCCGGCGATGGTGAGCTTCGGCGTCGCCTTCACCGCGATGCCGACTCCGTAGGTCGCGGGAATGTCGAGCTCGCCCTGGTTGCGGAAGAGGCCTTTGTACTCGCCCAGCTTGCCCATGTTGGTCTTGGGCTGGAGCATCGCGCCGAGCGTCACGCGGTCGGAGAGCTTCCCCGTCCAGCCGAGGCGCACGCCGATCCCGGCGGAAGCGTCGCGGCCGCGGTTGGTGAGGTGACCGGCGTCCGAGGAAAAGCCGGCGAACCCCTCCAGCCCCTGCGCGCCGAACTGGTGGTAGGCGATGTTGACCGACAGGCCGATGGAGTGGTTCTGGTTCGGCTTCCAGGCGATCGTCGGCGCGATGAACAGCTGCATGTAGTCCACGCCGCCCTTCGGACCGCCGCCGAACGCGCCGCCGAAGGGGTTGTTGTCGAAGGTCGTGTTCATGCCGCCGTTGCCGTAGACCAGGATGCCGAGCGCGAGGTCGGGCCGGATCACGCGGTTGTACGCGACGCCGGGGATGAGGAAGTTCTTGCGGCCGCTGCCGTCATAGGTGCCGTTCCTGCCGGCCCCGTTGCCGAGGATCTCCGCGTCGCGGATCGGCCGGAACCAGTCCAGCTCTGCGTCGAGGCGGTTGCCGACGAAGCCGAGGTTGGCCGGGTTGGTGATGCCGCTGGTCGCATCCTGCGGCAGCGCGATCCCGACCCCGCCCATGCCCTTCGCCTTCAGGCCGTAGCCGTGCGAGAAATAGCCCAGCGTGGCGAAGGCCGTCGCCGGCGCGAGCGCGGCCACGATGCAGGCTGCACGAAGCATTGTTTTCATCTTGCTCCCTCTCCCTCTTTTCTAGATGAACAAACTTACATCGGCGTCGCGCGCCATCGGCAGGAACGTCGCCGCGCCCACGTACTCCTTGACCGCCGGGATGAAATCGTCGTGCGTGAAGCCGAACAGGTCCACCGTCATCTGGCAGCCGATCAGGTTGACGCCACCCTCGATGCACGCCTCGCGCAGCTCGGCCACGCCGGCAACGCCCTTGTTCTTGATGGTCTGCTTCATGAGCGTGGTGGCGAGCGTCTCGAAGCCGGGCACCACGCCCTGCACCGCGTTCGGAATGTTCCAGTTGATGCTCTTGAACCACTCCGGGCCGAACGGCATCTTCATCGGCATGCCGGGGTTGCCGAGCGGGCTCACCTTGAGGTCGGAGATATCCTTGCGCAGCAGGCCCAGGCCGTAGAAGGTGAAAAACATCGACACGTTCCAGCCCAGCGCCGCGGCGGTCGAAGCGAGGATGAAGGGGGGATAGGCCCAGTCGAGCGTGCCCTTGGTGGCGATGATCGTCATCGAGGGCGTCTGCTTTGCGCGCAGCTCGGCGAGCTTCTTCGGCAGCAGCGCGTCGAGGCGCTGCTCGATCAGGCGTTCAAGGGCGATGTTGTCGGGTTGTGCGGACATGTGGAACCTCCTGGAATCTAATACTACGTGGGAGTATGGGACATCGAATTCCTCTATGCACGCCTTCGCATTCCTTCATGCTGCGCTGCAACTTCCGAGGAGCTGGCCAAGCAAATACTCCGCCAAGTATAATGGGCTTGATCGGAATCAAATCGCTGCGAGGAGCGCTCAAGTGGACGACCCGAGAATGCACGACCCCGAGGCGAAGCGGGCGATGGACGCGCGCCTTGCGCGCATCGAAGGGCAGGTGCGCGCGGTGCGCCGCATGATCGGCGAGGACTCGCCCTGCGAGAGCATCGCGCAGCAGCTCTCGGCGGCGCGCCGCGCGCTCGATCGCGCGTTCTACGAGATGGTGTCGTGCATGATCCGCCACGAGCCGCCCGGCGGCGGCATGCAGGCGCGCAGCGAGCGCGCCGGCAAGGTCGCCGAGCTGCTCGCGCGCTTCGGCTAGGCGAAGGACTTTTTCAACCCGTTTCCCGAACTAGGACCCGAGCATGAACTTCGACAAGGAACTCGACGCCCGCGGGCTCAATTGCCCGCTTCCCATTCTGCGCGCGAAGAAGGCGCTCAACGACATGCAATCCGGCCAGGTGCTGAAGATCCTCGCCACCGACCCCGGTTCGGTGAAGGACTTCCAGGCCTTCTCCAAGCAGACCGGCAACGACCTGCTGCAGCAGTCTGAGGCCGACAAGGAATTCGTCTTCTTCCTGAAGCGCAAGTAGAAATTCGGGGACGGAGCCCGAGTTCCCGCCGTTTGAATTGAAATCGGGCTCCGTCCCCGAATTACCTAAGCGACGCTGCCGAACCCCCGGTCGATCGCGCCCGCGGGCACTCTCAGGCCCGCGAGGCGGCAGCCCTGCGCCACCGGCCCGGCGGGAAAGAGCAAATAGAGGTGCCGGATCCCGCCCTGGCGGTGGAACTTCTCGTCGAGCGCGTCGTGCAGCTCGCGCAGGTTGACCGCGGTGGGCTCGTGGCGCGCGAAGTATTCCTGCAGCGCGCGCAGCGCCGCCCAGTGCTCCTCGCCCAGCTCGAGACTCTCCTGCTTCGCGGCTTCGAGCGCGCTCGCGCGCGTCCAGCCCTCGGGCGCGTGCGGGAACGCCGGGTCGCGCGCGCCGGCGCTGCCGCCGGTGCGGATCTCGTCCATCAGGCTCGTCATACAGGCCTCCTTTGCCTGAGGGAATTCGGGGACGGAGCCCGATTTCCCGCCGTTTGAATTGAAATCGGGCTCCGTCCCCGAATTCGCTAGCGCTTGCGGATGTGGAACTCGTACTCGCCCGGCGCGCGCTCGCGCGCGCCGGCGAGCTCCAGCCCCGTCGCCTTCACCCAGCTGCGCACGTCCGAGCGGATCCCGGGGCAGTCGCTCACCAGCTGCAGCACCTCGCCCGGCTTCATGCGCTTCAGCAGCTTGCCCGCCTCGAGCACCGGCCCGGGGCAGGTCGCGCCGCGCACGTCGAGAACGGCATGCGGCGAGACGCGCCGGCCGCCGCCCTTGCGGATGTAGTACGCGGTGGCGCCGCGCGGGCGCTTCTCGGTCCTCAGGATCTCGACGTCCGCGTAGCGCGGCCACGAATGCAGGTCGTCGCGCGTCGCCGGGCAGTCGGAGATGAGCAGCAGCACCTCGCCCGGCAGCAGGTCGTCCAGCACGCGGCGCGCGCCCAGCATCGGCCCGGGGCAGGGCGCGCCCTTCATGTCGAGCGTGACGCGGGGCTTGGGCTTCGCGGTCTTGGCCATGCGGCGGGAGTGCTAAAGTCAGTATACGCCATGACCCTGCGCAAATTCCCCGGGCTCGCCGAGGCCGTGCAGCGCAACTGCGACATCTCGGACGCGCGCTACGCGGGCGACTACGGCATGTGCACGTTCCTGCTCAAGATGCGCGAGTACTACCGCTGGGAGAACGAGCTGCCGTTCGCGCGCGCCTTGCCGCGCGCGGAGCTCGGCGACTGGCTGAGCGCGCGCGAAGCGGCCTGGCGCGAGATCGAGAACGACGACCTCACGCCGCTGCCGCTCGAGTCGGGCGCGCTCGATCCCTTCGCCGCCGGCGCGGCCGAGCGCGAGCTCCTCCCGCAGGGCCTCGTCTACAGCGCGGGCTACGGCCGCTTCGGCAAGCCGGTGTTCTTCCTCGGCGCGCTCGCGCGGGTGGATGAGCGCGAAGGCTGCCGGGTGATCGTCTCCTCCTGCGAGTACGCGCGCGAGCTCGCCGCGCCGCCCGCGATGCTGCAGGGGCGCACCATCCACGTGCGCCTGGAGTCGGTGCGCCGCTTTCTGTGGGAGAAGATCGAGGAGTGGCAGTGGCG
>JBFLYF010000199.1:0-6012 GCA_040756795.1 Pseudomonadota bacterium | reverse complement strand
CGAGCGGCGCTACGCGGTGGCGCAGGGGCTGCACGCGGTGGAGCGCAACTGCCTGCTCGCCGCGCAAGCGCTCGGCTACGAGCGGCGCGGCGCCTGCGACTACGGCCTGCGCGCGGGCGGCGAGCCGCCGTTCGCGCCGCGCTCGCCGTTCGCGCTGCTCCTCACAATGACCAGCCGCGCCGACAAGCTCTGGCCCGAGGAGCGCTGGCGCGCGCTCGCCGCCGCGCTCGCGGCGCGCGGCCTGCAGTGCGTGCTACCCTGGGGGAGCGACGCGGAGCGCCTGCGCTGCGAGCGCATCGCCTCGGGCGTCGACGGCGCGCTCGTGCCCGAGCGCATGCCGCTCGGTGCGCTTGCGCGGCTCATGCCTCGCGCGCAGTGCGTGGTGGGCGTGGATACGGGCCTCGCGCATCTCGCGGCCGCGCTCGGCGCGCGCACGGCCGGCATCTACTGCGGCTCGGACCCTGTGCTCACCGGGCTCTACGGCAGCGGGCGCGCGCGCAATCTCGGCGCCCCGGGCAGGCCGCCCGGGCCGCAGGAGGTGCTCGAGGCCTTGGAGCCCCTCGCCTGATGTGGCGCGCGCTCTACACGGCCGCGCTCTACGCCGCGCTGCCGCTCGCGCTCGCCCGGCTCTGGTGGCGCGGCCGCGGCGAGCCCGGCTACCGCAGGCGCATCGGCGAGCGCTTCGGCCGCTACAAGGAGACGTCCGAGCGGCCGGTGCTCTGGCTGCACGCGGTGTCGGTGGGCGAGGCGCGGGGCAGCGCGGCGCTCGCTCGCGCGCTCGCCGGCGCGCACCCCGAATACGCGATCCTGGTCACCTGCACCACCGCCGCCGGCCGCGAGGCGCTGAAGGAGATTCACGGCGAGTCGGTGCGCGTCGCCTGGCTGCCTTACGACACGCCGGCCGCGGTGCGCAGGTTCCTCGAGCATTTCAGGCCGCGCCTCGCGCTGCTCATGGAGACCGAGCTCTGGCCGAACCTCGTGGCCGCGTGCCGCGGCTACGGCGTGCCGGTGGTGCTCGCCAACGCGCGCCTGTCGGAGAAGTCGGCGCGCGGCTACGGGCGCCTCTCCGGCCTCGCGCGCCCCGCGTTCGCCGCGCTCGCCGCGGCCTGCGCGCAGAGCGAGGAGGACGCGGCGCGGCTGCGCGCGCTCGGCGCGCGCCGGGTCGAGGTGCTCGGCAATCTCAAGTTCGACAGCGCGCCCGACGAGGCGAAGCGCGCCGCGGGCCGCGCCTGGCGCGAGAGCCTCGCGCGCCCGGTGCTGCTGCTCGCGAGCACAAGGGAAGGCGAAGAGGCGATGTTGCTCGACGCGCTGCCGCAATGGGATGGAAAGCTCTTGATCGTTGTCGTGCCGCGCCACCCGCGGCGCTTCGAGGAAGTTGCCCTGCTCGCCGATTCCCGCCGTACCCGGAATGCAATGCCGAAAAAAGAAGAAAAGATCCACCTCGGCGACACCATGGGCGAGATGGACTTCTACTACGCGGCCTGCGACGTCGCGGTGATCGGCGGCTCGTTCGCGCCGCTCGGCGGGCAGAACCTGATCGAAGCCTGCGCGGCGGGCGTGCCGGCGGTGCTCGGCCCGAGCATGTTCAATTTCGCCGAGGCGACGCGCCTGGCGCTGGAGGCCGGCGCCGCGGTGCAGGCGCCGGACGCCCGCTCGGCGATCAGGGAAGCGTTGTTGCTGTTATCAGATGAAAACAAGCGAATCGCGATGGGCGAGGCGGGGAAGAAACTATGCGCGGCGCATCGCGGCGCCACGCAAAGGCATCTGACTCTCTGTAACGAAATCCTTACGGCTCGAGCGCGCGGTTGACCTCCTCGAGGTCCTGCTCGCGCAGGCTGCCGGCGGCGGCCTTGAGCCTGAGGTGGCTGGTGATGGTGTTGTAGCGCGCCACCGCGAGGTCGCGGCGCGTGGAGAAGAGCTGCTGCTGCGCGTTCAGCACGTCGATGTTGATGCGCACGCCGACCTCGTAGCCGAGCTTGTTCGAGTCGAGCGCGCTCTGCGAGGAGACCAGCGCCTGCTCGAGCGCCCCGACCTGCGCGACGCCGTTGATCACCGCGAGATAGCTCTGGCGCGCGCTCAGCGCGGTGCCGCGGCGCGCGTTCTCCAGGTCCTGCTTCGCCTTCTCGTAGCTGGCCGCCGCCTCGCGCTCCCGGGAGGCGAGCGAGCCGCCGGCGTACAGCGGCAGGGCGAACTGCACGCCGAACGTCCCGGTCGTGACGTCGCTCGGAACCGCGGTGAACTGCGAGGCGGTCTGCGAGGTCGTGCCGTAGCTCGCCACGAGGTCCACGGTGGGCTTGTGCGCGGCGCTGTTGCGCTTGGATTCCAGCCCGGCGATCTCGGTGGCCGCCTCCTGGATGAGGACCGCGTAGCCCTGCTTCTCGGCGATCTCGACCCAGCTCTGCATGCTGGCGGGATTGGGCGGGGAGAGCTTGACCTGCGCGCGCAGCGGCCTGAGCGCCGTGTACTCGCGGCCGGTGATCTGCTGCAGCGCGCGCCTCTTGGTCTCGAGGTCGTTCTGCGCCGCGATCTCCTGCGCCGCGGCGAGGTCGAAGCGCGCCTGCGCCTCGTGCGTGTCGGTGATGGTCGCGGTGCCGACCTCGAAGTTGCGCTTCGCCTGCGCGAGCTGCTCGCCGATCGCGAGCTTCTGCGCCTGCACCAGCGCGAGCGTGTCCTGCGCCGCGAGCACGTCGAAGTAGGCCTGCGCGGTGCGCACGATCAGGTCCTGCGAGGCCTGGCCGAAGCTCGCCTCGGCCTGCTTCACCTGGTACTCGGCCTGGTCGTACTGGATCAGGTTCTGCGGCCGGTAGATCGGCTGCGAGAACGACAGGCTGTAGCCGTAGGAGCGCGCGTCGCGCAGCGTGCGCGACGAGATCGAGGCGTTGTGCGGCTCGCTGTCGATGCGCGTGTTGGTGGAATTCGCCGAGAGGCTGAGGGTCGGCAGGACGAGCGCCCGGCCCTGCGGCAGCTTCTCGAGCCCCGCCTGCAGCGCGTGGCGCGCGGCCGCGTACTGCGCGTCGTAGCCCTTGGCGTCGCGATACACCTGCAGCAGGTCCTGCGCGTTCGCGGAGGACGCGAGCAGGAGAAGGACGGCGCATCGCGCCAGCAGCGTCATGGTCGGCTCAGAACCTGAAGCGCGAGGGCGTCTCGCAGTTGGCGAGCGGCGCGAGCTGGGTCTCGAAGAGCTCCAGCGTGGAGAACGTCGCGGGCGCGCTGCAGCGCACGAGCGTGGCGTGCATCACCAGCGCCTCGCCCACGACGGCGAAAGTGCGCCCGCCGGGCGCGAGGCACTCGAGGAAGGCGCGCGGCAGCACCGGCACCGAGCCGGTCAGCGCCACGACGTCGTAGGGTCCCCATTTCGGGTAGCCGCGCGCCCCGTCGCCGACTTCCAGCGTGACGTTGTCCAGGCCGTGGCGCGCGATGTTGTCGCGGCCGAAGGCGGCGAGCGCGGGCCTCAACTCCACCGAGTACACCTGCGCGGCGCGGTGCGCGAGCAGCGCGGTGAAATAGCCGCTGCCGGTGCCGATCTCGAGCACGCGGTCGGTGCGCTTCACGGCGAGGGCCTGCAGCACGCGCGCCTCGATCTTGGGCGCCCACATCGTCTCGCCCTCGCCGATCGGCACCTCCAGGTCGCAGAAGGCGAGGTTGCGGTGCTCGGGCCGCACGAACTCCTCGCGCGGTACGGCGTAGAGCAGGTCCAGCACGTCCTGGTCGAGCACCTCCCAGGGCCGGATCTGCTGCTCGACCATGTTGGCTCGGGCCTGTTCGAGGTTCATCGGAGGCTGGGCGGGAGTCCGCGAAGAAAGAAGGGGAATCTTACCAAAAGGACCTTGTCGGGGCGCTGCGTTTTGCCGTACCGTTGCAGTCTGCGCAGGGGTCCTGCCTCCGGGTGGGGGCGGGTGAGAGAAACCCTTTGAACCTGATGCGGCTAATCCCGCCGAAGGAAGCGATATGAACGCCAATCCCAAGTTCCTGGCCGCGACCGCCAAGGTCGACGCGGCGGCGATCGAGCCGCTGCCCAATTCGCGCAAGGTTTACGTCGGGCATCTCCGGGTGCCGATGCGCGAGGTCACCCAATCGGACACGCCTACGATGTTCGGGGGCGAAGCGAATCCCCCGATCTTCGTCTACGACTGCTCGGGTCCGTACACCGACCCGGCGGCGAGAATCGACATTCGCTCGGGGCTTGCGGCCTTGCGCGAGAAATGGATTCTGGAACGGAATGACACCGAGCTGCTTTCCGGCCCTTCGTCGCGCTACGGCCGCGAGAGGCTGGCCGATCCGAAGCTGGCCGAGCTGCGCTTCGACCTGAAGCGGCGTCCCAGAAAAGGCAGGATCAACGTCACCCAGATGCACTACGCCCGGCGCGGCATCGTCACGCCGGAGATGGAGTTCGTCGCCATCCGGGAGAATCTTCAGCGCGAGAAATATCTCGAGAGCCTCAGGAACGCCGGCAGCAAGATGTTCGATTTGCTTTCGCGGCAACACCGGGGGGAATCCTTTGGCGCTGCCATTCCGGAGAAAATAACCCCCGAATTCGTGCGAAGCGAAGTCGCCCGCGGCCGCGCCATCATCCCGGCGAACATCAACCACCCGGAATCCGAGCCGATGATCATCGGCCGCAACTTCCTCGTGAAGGTGAACGCCAACATCGGCAACTCCGCGGTGTCCTCGGGAATCGGCGAGGAAGTCGAGAAGATGACCTGGGCGATCCGCTGGGGCGCGGACACCGTGATGGACCTCTCCACCGGCAGGCACATCCACGAGACGCGCGAGTGGATCATCCGCAACTCGCCCGTGCCGATCGGCACCGTGCCGATCTACCAGGCCCTGGAGAAGGTGGAGGGCAAGGCCGAAGACCTGACCTGGGAGATCTACCGCGACACGCTGATCGAGCAGGCCGAGCAGGGGGTGGACTACTTCACCATCCACGCCGGGGTGCTCTTGCGCTATGTGCCGCTCACCGCGAAGCGCATGACCGGGATCGTCTCGCGCGGCGGCTCGATCATGGCGAAGTGGTGCCTCGCGCACCACGAGGAGAGCTTCCTCTACACGAAGTTCGAAGAGATCTGCGAGATCATGAAGGCCTACGACGTCGCCTTCTCGCTCGGCGACGGGCTGCGTCCGGGCTCGATCTACGATGCGAACGACGAGGCTCAACTGTCCGAGCTAAGAACTTTGGGAGAATTGACCCAAACAGCCTGGAAACATGATGTGCAGGTCATGATCGAGGGCCCGGGCCACGTGCCGATGCAGCTCATCAAGGAGAACATGGAGCTCGAGCTCGCCGACTGCGACGAGGCGCCGTTCTACACGCTCGGGCCGCTCACCACCGACATCGCGCCGGGGTACGACCACATCACGAGCGCGATCGGCGCGGCGCAGATCGGCTGGTACGGCACCGCGATGCTGTGCTACGTCACGCCGAAGGAGCACCTCGGGCTGCCGAACAAGAAGGACGTCAAGGACGGCATCATCGCCTACAAGATCGCGGCGCACGCCGCCGACCTCGCCAAGGGGCACCCGGGGGCGCAGATCCGCGACAACGCCATCTCCAAGGCGAGGTTCGAGTTCCGCTGGGCCGACCAGTTCAACCTCGGCCTCGACCCGGACACCGCCCGGGACTTCCACGACGAGACGCTCCCCAAGGACAGCATGAAGGTGGCGCACTTCTGCTCCATGTGCGGGCCGCATTTCTGCTCGATGAAGATCACGCAGGACGTGCGCGACTACGTCGAGAAGGGGCTGAAGGAGAAGTCGGTCGAATTCGTAGCGAAGGGCGCAGAGATCTATCAGAAGACGTGACGGGCGAGGGCCTGCTCGTCTCGCTCGGCAAGATCGCGCTCGCGGTGGCCATCGGCCTGCCGCTGGTGGTGTATCTCGCGCAGGATGCGCTCATCTTCTACCGCCAGCCGACGCCCGAGTCGCGGGGGGGGGGGGGGGGGGGGGGGGGGGGGGCGCGCGGGGCCGGGGGGGCTGGTGGAAGCGGGCGGGGGGGGGGTAGGGGTTGTGTGG
>JBFLYF010000198.1:0-6060 GCA_040756795.1 Pseudomonadota bacterium | reverse complement strand
CGAGCGCCACCCCGACCACCAGCGCGAGCGCGTAGCCGGCGAAGATCTCGGTCCCGGTGACCGCGGCGTTCGCCCACCAGTCGTAGTTCGGCTCGAGCAGCGCGTCGAGCGTCGCCCCCGGCGAAGGCATGACGAACTTCGGCACGTTGCCGAGCTTGACGAACAGGTACCAGGCGGCGAGCAGGGCAAGGTGCGCGAGCACGGCGAGCGTCCAGCGCGCTGCGGTTGCATTCATGGAAACCCCCTAGCAGTCCGTTACGCGAGCCACCGCTGCAGATTCTCCCTGACGAAGGCGTCGTCGTTCATCTCGGGATAGGCCGCGTAGACGCGGTCGATCTCCGCCGCCTGCCCGGGCGAGAGGCCCTCCTCCGGGTCCAGGCACCAGATGCCCTCGAGCAGCCCCTGGCGGCGCAGCACCTCGTGGCAGCCCGCGATACAGCCGGCGAAATCGTGTTCTACGTCGAAGAAGGCGCTGTTCGCATCGGTAATTTTTGAATCGAGGGCAAGAATTTTCTTATCGACCGTTTTCGTTTCGCGAAGCGTTTCCAGGAGCTCGACGGCATATTTCGTCCACACGCTCCAATGCCCGAGCAGCCCGCCTTTGATGCGCACCTCGATCTCCTCGCCCCCGCGCTTCACCACCAGCGGCACCAGCAGGTCGAGCACGATGTGGTCGTCGTTGCCGGTGTAGAGCGTGATGCGCTCCTCGGCGCGCGCCGCGACCAGCCCCTTGGCGACATCCAGCGTGCGGTAGCGATTAAAGGGCGCCACCTTGATGGCGATGACGTTGTCGATGCCGCAAAAGCGCCGCCAGAACTCGGCCGGGAGGTGGATGCCGCCCACGGCGGGCTGCAAGTAGAAGCCGACCAGCGGCATCTCGGCGGCGACCGCGGCGCAATGCGCCACCAGCTCCTCCACCGACGCCCCCTTCATCGGCGCGAGCGACAGCATGCCCGCATGGTAGCCGAGCGAGCGGGCGATCGCCGCCTCGCTTTTCGCCTGCGCGGTCTTTCCCGAAAGCCCGGCGATCAACAGGATTTTTCTCTCCGTCCAGGAGCGCGCCTCCTCGGCGGCGAGCCTGAGCACCGGCTCGTACAGTCCCGCCTCGCGGATCGCGAACTGCGTCGCGTGCACGCCGACCGCGAGCCCGCCCGCGCCGGCGTCGAGGTAGTAGCGGGTGAGCGCCTGCTGGCGCCGCGCGTCCAGGCGGCGCGCGGCGTCCAGCGCGAGCGGGTGCGCGGGGATGACGGTGCCGCCGCGCACCCGCGCGAGCGTCTCGGCAGGCAGCTGGGTCCAGTGCATCTTAACCGGATGGTTACTCGATGGTACCATCGCACCACACGCATAAAGGAGGACACATGAGCAGGATTCTCATCGCCGTATGCGCGGCGGCGGCCGCGTTCAGCGCGCAGGCGCAGCAGAAGCTCGACTTCATCCTCAACTGGGTGCCGGGCGGCGACCACGCCCCCTACTACTACGCCAAGGCGCAGGGCTGGTACGCCAAGGAAGGCATCGACCTGAATCTGGAGCCGGGCAAAGGGTCGATGCTCGCGGTGCAGAAAGTCGGCGCCGCGGCGAACCCGATCGGGCTCGCCGACATGGGCAACGTGCTGATCGGCAAGGGCAAGGGCACCGACGCGGTCGGCGTGTTCAACGTCTACGCCAACTCGCCGCAGGGCCTGTACTGGCTCAAGAGCTCCGGCATCAAGGGCATCAAGGACTTCCCGGGCAAGAAGATCGGCAACCCGGCCGCCGACGGCGCGCGCCCGATGTGGCCGGCGCTCGCGAAAGCCAACGGCATCGACCCGAAGTCGATCACCTGGGTGAACGTGGATGCCAACGCCAAGCTCTCGGCGCTGAAGGCGAAGTCGATCGACATCACGACCTCGTTCTACAACATCCACCACATCTTCCAGCGCGAGCTCGGCGACGACATGGGCTTCGTCGCCTGGCGCGACATCGGCCTCAACCCCTACGGCAACTCGGTGATCGTGAACGGCGCTTTCCTCGCCAAGAACAAGCCGCTGGTGGACAAGTTCGTCAAGGTGACCCAGCGCGCCTTCGCCACCTGCGTCAAGGACCCGAAGCCCTGCGTCAAGGCGCTGGTGGACGCCAACGGCGCGCTCAAGTTCGACAACGAGCTCACCAACTGGGGCCTGGTGGAAGTGCTGATGAGCGACAAGTTCTCCAAGACCGTCGCGCTCGGCTTCCACGACGACGCGCGCATGAAGGCCGATTACGAGCTGGTGCGCGATTACGTGGGGATCGAGAAGCCTTTCGACGTCAAGACCACCTACACCAACGAGTTCCTCGACCGCTCGATCAAGATGACGAAGTGACGGCGCGCCGCGCCGTCCTCCCCGCGTACGCGGGGATCCAGGTCTGGACCCCGCGCGCGGTGGCCGGGGACCCTCTAGGCCGCGACTTTATTCCCGCTCGGGAATAAACGCCCGAGGCTGCGTGACGCGCTGACGCACCGCGCTCGTGGGGTCACGCGTGGCGGGAACCGGCCAGAAGCGGTCACTCGATCACCTCGCCAGCGCGCAGCAGCAGCGCCGACGGGATCGTCAGACCGAGCGCTCTCGCCGTCCTCATATTGATCACGAGTTCGAACTTGGTAGGCTGCTCCACCGGGAGGTCGGCGGGTGCGGCGCCCTTCAGAATCTTGTCCACGAAGATCGCCGCGTAGCGGAAATTCTCGCGCACATCCGCCGAGTAGCTGAGCAAGCCGCCCGCGACCACATGCTCGCGAATCGCGTAGGCGGCGGGCAGCCCGGTCGCCCGTATGAGTTCTTCCAGCCTCGCGCGCTCGTTGAGGTACATGGCATCCGCGACCACGACTATCCCCTGCGCACGCTCGCGCACGAGTTGCGAAACAGCGCCCGGGAGTTGGTCGGACGCGCTGGCGACAACGCGCAACGGTACAAGCTTGAATGCGGCGCAGGCTTTCTGGGCACCGGCCCAGAACGCGTGATGCGAGGGATTCGATTCATTCAGGAGGATGGCGATGCGCGTGGCGCGAGGCACCGCCTGGTGGAATATCTCGATCAGTTTGCCCAGTACTACTTCGAGCTGGCTCGTCACGCCGGTGATGTTTCCCCCGGGCCTTGCGAGGCTGGCGACGAACTTGTTTTCCACGGCGTTGGACACGTTCGTCATGACAATGGGTATCCTGCTGGTCGCTTTTTGCGCCGCGCGGGCGGCCTGCGGCGCCCCAAGCACGATCACATCGACTTTTTGCTCGACCAGCTGTTTCGCCAGGTCGTCCAGTCGTTCCACCCGTCCTTCCGCGTAGACGGGCCGATACTCGACGTTCTGGCCCTCCCGCCATCCGAGATTGCGCAGCCCCTCCTTGAAGGCGTCGATGAAACCGGCGGTCGAATTGCTTGACCCGACCGTCAAGACCCCGACACGGCGGATTTTCGTTCCCGCTTGACTCCGCGCCGAACCAGGCGAGCCGAGCGCAAGAAGAATGAGTACCGCTTCACGCCTGTTCATACCGCCCCCTCAGGTCGTTCCGCACCAGCCTACACCGGGAATGAGCGCCTTGGGTCGAAAGCAGTCAGAAAAGCCCTGAGACGGTGAGGCAGTCGGCGATGCCAGGTTATTTCGGTGACGGTCTGAACCATTCAGTGATTCGTTGCCACAGCCTTCGGAACCACCCGGCCGGCGGCTGCGTGGGAGCACGCTCCGGCTCAGCCGCGCCGAAGCGCCTGCCCAGGCACTCGGCGAACTGCGCGGTGCGCTCGGTGGCGCGCTTCTCGAACAGGCGATCGACGATCGCTTTCAGCTGTCCGGTGCCTTTCACGTCGAACACGCTGGTGAGCTCGGTCCCCGCGCCCGTTTCCCGCAGCGCGACGTCGATCGCCATGGTGAGGTGCTCGGCGGTGGCGACGGCATGAAGCTTGTGCGGCGGGTCCTCGGATTCGATCTTCGCTTTCAGGTTGACGATCATGGGGATGACGCCGACCTTCTCCTTCACCGTAAGCTCTGCGCTGTTGCGGTCCAGCACCTGGATACTCTCGACGCCCGGGATGCAGGTGCAAAGCGATTCGAAGTCGCGCAGGAACTTCCAAAGCTCGCCAGGTGGCGCGTTGACGGTGAATGTCGCCTCGCGCCTCGGCATCAGTCCCACCACTTCCGGAGCTGGTAGTCCTCGGCGATCACGCCGGCGGCGTTGTGCCCCGCGCCGGCGTGCACGCCGCCGCCCGGGTGGCAGTAGCCGCCGCACATGTACAGGCCCTCGATCGGCGTGCGGTAGTTCGACCAGCCGGCGAACGGGCGGAAGTAGCCCATCTGGTCGGGCGTCATGTCGCCCACCACGTCCACGCCGTTCACCATGTTGTCGTTGTGCCGCACCGTGTCGGTGGGATCCTGGATGGTCATGGCGAGGATCTTGTCGCGCGTCATGTTCGACGCATAGGACCGCCACAGGCCGAGGAGGTGCTCGGCGTATGGCGCCCGAGCCTTTTCCCAGCCGCCCTCGAGCGCGTAGGGCGCGTATTGCCACACCAGCACGGTGTGCTTGCCGGCCGGGGCTTGCGACGGGTCGAAGAGCGTAGGCAGCGTGATCTGCAGCATCTCCCTCCGCGGCGCCTTGCCCGCGGCGATCTCCTGGTAGGCCTCGACCTGGTCCTTGACGGTGCCGCAGAACATCTCCTGGCTGAACGCGCGGTTGACGTGCGCGTTGTGCGCGCCGGCCTTGTATTGCGGCGGCTCCGACACGGCGAGATGCAGGCAGAACAACGACCTGCCGCGCGAGTGGTAATTCTTCACCCGCGTAGCGAAGGAGGCCGGCAGGTGCTCCTCGCCCACCATCGCGAGGAAGCTCTTCTTCGGCTCGACGTTCGTGATCACCGCCTTCGTGGCGTCGATCCGGGTGCCATCCGCGAGCTCCACGCCGGCGGCGCGATTGCCGTTGAGGAGGATGCGTTTGATTTCGGCGCTGGTCCTTACGGTTCCTCCGCTTGACTCAAGAACCCGCCTCAAGCCCTCCGCCAGCTGCTGCGAGCCGCCCACGCAGATCGGCGCCTCGGCTTTCAGGATGCGGAAGAGCTGGATCCAGCCCTGCCCGAACTGGTCCGGCGCGAAGCCGAGCACGGTCATGCGCGCGAGGAAGTGCACCTTCACCGGCTCGCTCTCGAACAGCTCGTCGAGCAGCTGCGCGGGCGTCATCGCCTGCCACTGCATGAGCGCACGGCCCTCCTCGGACTTCTCGAGCTCCGCGGTCTGCAGCGACGGCGGCAGCGGCGGCGAATACATGAGCGGCAGGTAGGTCGAGTCGATGAATTCGCCGTAGTCCGCCACGAGCTGCGTGAACGTCTTCGCGTCGCGCGCCGAGTAGCGCGCGATCTCGGCGGCCATCTGCGCGGGTTCGCGGTACATCACGAGGCACTTGTGGTCCGGGAAAATCGTGCCGCGCAGGTAATCGGGATAGACATACTTCACGCCGTGGCGCTCGAGCTCCAGGTCGCGGTACACGGGGCTGAGCGGGATATGGGTGTGGACCATCGAGCAGATGTTGTGTCTGAAGCCGGGCAGCGTCGCCTCCTCGGTGTGGCAGCTGCCGCCGACGCGCGGGTTGCGCTCGAGGACCAGGACTTTCGCCCCGGTTTTCGCAAGGTACGCGGCGCAGGCGAGGCCGTTGTGGCCCGCGCCGATGACGATGAAGTCATAGGCCATCGAAGCTCTCCCCGTTCACGCGGCCGCGCGCCGCCGCGCGAGGCGCCGGCGGAAATCGAGCGCGAGCAGCGGCAATCCTAGCGCGGCGGCGGCGAACACCGGCAGCACCCCCCAGGCGTCGAGGACGCGCGAGGCGAGCCAGATGCCGGCCGACGGCCCGGTGAACAGGCAGAACGCGAACAACGCCACCGCCGCGCCGCGCGCCTCCGGCGCCATCTGCGTCGCATGCACCAGCAGCGGGTTGTGCAGCAGGTAAAGGCCGATGCCGACCGCGACCAGGCTCGGCGCGACGAGCGCCGCCGCCGGCGCGACGATCAACCCGAGGTAGCCGAGCGCGAGGATCGCGCCGCCGGCGGCGACCAGCCCGCGCTCGCCGAG
>JBFLYF010000197.1:0-6066 GCA_040756795.1 Pseudomonadota bacterium | reverse complement strand
GGGGTTCGAGTTCACGATCGAAATCGCCTCGTCCAGGCTGCGCGCGCGCAGCACCACGAGAACCGGCCCGAAGATCTCGTGCTTGTAGATCTCCATGTCCGTCGTGACGTGGTCGAAGAGCGTGGTGCCGAGGAAGAACCCCTCCTTCATCGCGGTAGCGCGGCCATCGACGACCAGCTTCGCTTTCTCCGCGATGCCTTTGTCGATATAGCTCGCAACCTTGTCACGATGCTGCGCGGTGACGAGCGGCCCCATGTCGACGCCGTCCCTGTCTCCCGGCCCCACTTTCAGTGCTTTTGCCTTTTTTTCCAGAAGTGAAACCAGAGAGTCGCCAGCTTTTCCTACAGCGACGACGGCAGAGATCGCCATGCAGCGCTCGCCCGCCGAGCCGTAGGCGGCGCCGATGAGCGCGTCGGCCGCGAACTCCAGGTCCGCGTCGGGCAGCACCACGGCGTGGTTCTTCGCGCCGCCGAGCGCCTGCACCCTTTTTCCATTTCTTGCGCAAGTCTCATAGATGTAGCGGGCGATCGGGGTCGAGCCTACGAAAGAAACTGCAGAAACATCCCTGTGCAGGAGCAGGGCGTCGACCGCGGTCTTGTCCCCATGCACTACGTTGAAGACGCCGTCGGGCAGCCCCGCCTGCGCGAGCAGCTCCGCCATGCGCACCGAAGCCGAGGGCACCTTCTCCGAGGGCTTGAGCACGAACGTGTTGCCGCAGGCGAGCGCCACCGGGAACATCCACAGCGGCACCATCACCGGGAAGTTGAAGGGCGTCACGCCCGCGCACACGCCCACCGGCTGGCGCACGGTGTGCGTGTCCACCTGCGTGCCCACGTTCTCCGAGTGCTCGCCCTTCAGCAGGTGCGGGATGCCGCAGGCGAACTCGACCACCTCCATGCCGCGCTGCACCGAGCCCATCGCGTCCGGAAGGGTCTTGCCGTGCTCCTGGGTGACGATTTCGGCGAGTTGCTTTTGATTTTCCTGGAGCAGCTGCAAAAACCTTTGCAGCAGGCGTGCTCGCCGCAGCGGCGGCCAGTCGCGCCATTGCGGGAGCGCGGCCGCCGCTGCCCTCACCGCCTTGTCAATCGTTTCTTCGTTGCAGAAGGGCACCCGTTTGGTCACCTGCCCGGTGGCGGGATTGAAAACCTCCCCCATGCGCCCACCGGGCACGAGCGGCTTGCCGTTGATCCATGCGGGGACGGTGTCGAGCTTCAGTTCGGCGGGCTTGTTCATGGCGCGCTCCTGCGGGAGGCGAAATTTTACGCCGATATACTGGCCGCATGCCCGCTCCGCTCATTCGCGCGCGGCTCGCGCTTACGGCCGACGGCACGCCGTTCTCGGAGGAATTCGGCGACGTGTATCACAGCGCGGCGGGCGGCCCGGCGCAGGCGGCGCACGTCTTTCTCGGCGGCAACGGCCTGCCCGAGCGCTGGCGCGGGAGGCGCAGCTTCACCATCCTCGAGACCGGCTTCGGGCTCGGGCTGAACTTCCTCGTGACGTGGAAGGCGTGGCGCGACGATCCGCTTCGCTGCGAGCGGCTGCATTTTGTTTCTATCGAGAAGCACCCATTTTCGGAGGCTGATCTTGCTCTTTTCTACAAGGATTTTCCTGAAGCAGGAGCAAAACCATTCCTCGCCCAGTACCCCATGCTCGTTCCCGGCATGCACCGAATCGAGCTGGACGGCGTGGTGCTCACGCTATTTTTCGCCGACATCGGCGAGCTCGGCGAGCTCGACCTCGCCGCCGACGCGATCTACCTCGACGGCTTCGCGCCGGCGAAGAATCCCGAGATGTGGGCCGCGCCGGTGCTCAAGCGCCTGGGGCGCCTCGCCGCGCCCGGGGCGACCGCCGCGACCTGGAGCGTCGCCGCGCCGGTGCGCGCGGGGCTGGAAGCCGCGGGATGGAAAGTTGAGAAAAGAAAGGGATTTGGATCAAAAAGAGAGATGCTTTGTGCAAGCTTGATAAGAAAAAAAGAAATTCAATCAACCTCAAGACAGCGTTCCGCAATCGTCATCGGCGCGGGCATCGCCGGGGCTTCGGTCTGCGAGCGGCTTTGCGCGCGCGGCTGGGAGGTGACGCTGCTCGAGCGCGCCGGCGCGCCCGCGGCGCCGGGCCGGCACGCGGGCGTGTTCCACCCGGTGGTGACGCGCGACGACAGCCTGTTCGCGCGCCTGACGCGCGCGGGCTTCCTGCACGCGCTTCGCCATTGGGGCGGGCTCGAGGGCCTCGCCTGGGAGCGCTGCGGCGTGCTGCAGCTCGCGCGCGACGAGCGGGAGGACGCCGCGCAGCGCGCGGCGATGGCCGCGCTCGGCCTGCCGGGCGAGTACGCGCGAACCCTGGAGCGCGAGGCGGCAAGCGCGCGCGCCGGCGTGCCGCTCGCCGCGGGCGGATTCTGGTTCCCCTCGGGCGGCTGGTTGCGGCCGTTCTCGCTCATCCGCGCGTTGCTCGCGCGCGCAGGCAACCGGCTCGACGCCCGCTTCGGCTGCGACGTCGCGCGCATCGCGCACGAGAACGGCGCCTGGAGCGCATTCGACCGGGCGGGCAAGGCGCTCGCGCGCGCGCCGGTGTGCGTGCTCGCGAACGCGGCCGGCGCGCTCGAGCTCGCGCCCTCGCGCAGCATCCGCATGCGTAGGGTGCGCGGGCAGATCACTTTTCTCCCCGCGGCCGCGTTCGCGGCCCCGCGCGTGGTGCTGCTGCGCGGCGGGTTCGTCCTGCCCGCGCTCGAGGGCGAATCGATCGCCGGCGCGAGCTACGATTTCGACGACCCGGACCCCGAACCGCGCCCCTGCAGCCACGCCGGCAACCTGGAGCGCCTGGCGCGCATCATCCCGGGCGCGGGCGCCGGGCTCAACCCCGCGGCGCTCGAAGGCATGGTCGGTTTTCGCGCCGTGGCGCCGGACCGCCTGCCGCTCATCGGCGCGATGCCGGACGAGGCCGGGTTCGAGGCAAGGCAGCAGCGGCTCGATTCCATGCCGGCGATTGCGGGCCTCTACGGCGCCTTCGGCTACGGCTCGCGGGGGCTGCTCTGGGCCGGGCTCGGGGCGGAGCTGCTCGCGAGCCTGCTCGAGGGCGAGCCGCTGCCGCTCGAAAGGAGGCTCGTCGCCGCGCTCGCGCCCGGGCGTTTTGTCCTGAGAGAAAGCAGGAAAAAACCTACGGCCGCTCGAGCTTGATGTCGTCGTACGAGGCCGGCTGCGAGATCGGCTCGATGTGCGTGAGCGTGATCGCCATCGGCACGAGCGAGCGGATGCGCTCCTCGATCTCCTCCGAGAGCTGGTGCGCGCGCGCCACCGGCCAGTCGTCGGGCACCAGCAGGTGAAACGACACGAAGCGCCGCCCGCCCGCCTGGCGCGTGAGCAGGGCGTGGAACTCGATCGCGTAGCGGCGCCGGTACTCGGCGAAGATTCTCTCGATCTCGGCGCGCTCCTCCTCGGGGATCGCGGCATCCAGCAGCCCGGCGAAGGAGCGCCGCATCAGCAGGAAGCCGGTGACCACGATGTGCGCCGCGACCGCGAGCGCGACCAGGGGATCGACGATGTTCCAGCCGGTCGCGGCGACGAGCGCCACGCCCGCGATCACCCCGACCGAGGTCCAGACGTCGGCGATCAGGTGGTGGCCGTCGCCCTCGAGCGCGATGCTGTGCAGGCGCCGGCCCGCCTTGATCAGCAGCCAGCCGGCGCCGAGGTTGATCACGGTCGCGAGCGCCGAGAGCCCGATCCCGGCGAGCGGCGCTTCGATCGGCCGCGGCTCGAAGAGGCGCGGCACCGCGCTGAGCGCGATGCTCGCCGCGGCGAACACGATCAGCGCGCCCTCGATGCCGCTCGCGAAGTACTCGGCCTTGTAGCGCCCGTAGGGATGCGCCTCGTCCGGCGGCGCGGCGGCGAGCCGCAGCATCGAGAGCGCGAGCAGCGCCGCGGCGAGGTTGAGCAGCGACTCGAGCGCGTCCGAGAGCAGCCCGACCGAGCCGGTGAGCCGCCAGGCGAGCGTCTTCAGCGCGATGGTGGCGAGCGCCGCGGCGACCGAGAGCCACGCGTAGCGCTCGAGCGCGCGCGCCATCAGCCGGGCCGCAGGATCTCCGGGCGCGCCTGCTTCACGTCGGTGAGGCCGCACAGGGCCATGGTGACGTCGAGCTCCTTGTGGATCAGCTCGAGCGCGCAGGCCACGCCCTCCTCGCCCATCGCGCCAAGGCCATAGACGAAGGCGCGGCCGATCATGACGCCCTGCGCGCCGAGCGCGAGCGCGCGCAGCACGTCCTGGCCCGAGCGGATGCCGCCGTCGAGCCAGACTTCCGTTTTCCCCTTGACCGCATCGGCGATCTCCGGCAGCGCCCGGATCGACGACACGGTGCCGTCGAGCTGGCGCCCGCCGTGGTTGGAGACCACGATCGCATCGGCCCCCGCGGCCACCGCGAGCTTCGCGTCCTCCACGTCGAGGATGCCTTTCAGGATCAGCTTGCCGCCCCAGCGCTCCTTGATCCAGCCCACGTCGCGCCAGGACAGCGTCGGGTCGAACTGCCCCGCGATCCACTGCGTGAGGGTGAGCAGGTTGTCCGCGCCCTTGATCTGGCCTTCCAGATTGCCGAAGCTTCTTCTCCGGCTGCCGAGAACGTTCAGCGCCCAACCCGGCTTTCCGAGAATGTCCAAGGCGGTCGCGAAAGTGATCCTCGGAGGAACCGTCAACCCGTTCTTCAGGTCGCGGTGGCGCTGGCCCTGGATCTGCAGGTCGAGCGTGAGCACGAGCGCCGAGCACTTCGCGGCCTTGGCGCGGTCGATGAGGGACCCGGCGAAGCCGCGGTCGCGGAACACGTAGAGCTGGAACCAGAACGGCCTGGTGACGGCGCTCGCGACGTCCTCGATCGAGCAGATCGACATGGTCGAGAGGGTGAACGGCACCCCGAAGCGCTCCGCGGCGCGCGCCGCGAGCATCTCGCCGTCGGCCCAGTTCAGGCCCGTCAAGCCCACCGGCGCGAGCGCGACCGGCATCGTCAGATCGTGCCCGAGAAGCGTCGCGCGCGTGGAGCGCTTCTCCACGTCGATCCCGACGCGCTGGCGGAACTTGAGCGCTTCCAGGTCTTCGCGGTTGGCGCGCAGCGTCTGCTGGTCGTAGGCGCCGCAATCGACGTACTCGAAGATCGCCTGCGCCACGCGGCGCTTGGCCATCTGGCGCAGGTCCTCGATGCAGGTGACGACGGGCATGGCGGCGGCTCGAAAGAAACGGAGTGTTTCACATCGTGAGATACAATGCCACCCCCTATGGCCGCGGCGAAAAGCGAGCGCAAGAACCCGATCCAGGTGATCGCGCGCATGATGAAGCTGCTCGACGTGCTCGCCGGGCATCCGGAGCCGCTCGGCCTGAAGCAGGTCGCGCAGTACACGGGGCTGCATCCCTCCACCGCGCACCGCATCCTCTCGGCGATGGCGGCCGACCGGCTGGTGGACCGCATCGAGCCGGGCAGCTACCGGCTAGGGATGCGGCTGCTCGAGCTCGGGAACCTGGTCAAGTCGCGCATCAACGTGCGCGAGATGGCGCTGCCGGTGATGCGCGAGCTGCACGCGCAGATCGGCGAGACGGTCAACCTCTCGGTGCGCCACGACGACGAGATCGTGTACGTCGAGCGCACGTCTTCCGGCCGCTCGGCGATGCGCGTGGTGCACGTCATCGGCACGCGCGCGCCGCTGCACATCACCGCCGCGGGCAAGCTCTTCCTGCTGGAAGAGGGCTTCGCGCGGCTGCGCGAGTACGCGAAGCGCACGGGGC
Organism: Pseudomonadota bacterium; assembly: GCA_040756795.1. Classification (GTDB taxonomy): domain Bacteria; phylum Pseudomonadota; class Gammaproteobacteria; order Burkholderiales; family SG8-39; genus RBG-16-66-20. The sequence continues at coordinate 312 of JBFLYF010000197.1, read as the reverse complement.
TTGCGCCGCACACCAGGAACACGATCACCAGCCTGCCGCTGCTCGAGCGCGAGCTCGAGCGCATCCAGCGCCAGGGCTGGGCCACCGACGCCGAGGAGGCCGAGGTGGGCGTGCGCTGCGTCGCGGCCGCGGTGCGCGACGACGCGGGGCACCTGGTCGCGGCGCTCTCGATCTCCTCGCCCGCGGACCGCATGAAGGCGACCTGGGGGCCGCTGGTGAAAGAGTCGGCGGAGCGCATCTCCCACGCCATCGGCCACCGCAGGGAAGCCGCGCGCATCGGCGTCGCCAAGTATTAGGGGGGGGGGGCCGGGG
>JBFLYF010000196.1:0-6111 GCA_040756795.1 Pseudomonadota bacterium | reverse complement strand
GACCGCCTGGCGGCACAGCGCGGCGATGATCGGCAGGATGAGCAGGGTCTGCGCGATCACCATCGCCGATGGCGTGAACAGCAGCCCCAGCTCGCCGAGCGGCCCCGCGCGCGACAGCATCAGATAGACGAAAAGCCCCACCACCACGGGCGGCAGCCCCATCAGCGCGTTGAGCAGCACGATGATCGCCTTGCGCCCGGGGAAGCGCCCCACGGCGAGCGCCGCGCCGAGCGGCAGGCCGAGCAGCGTCGCGAACAGCACCGCCGAGAGGCTCACGCCCAGGCTGAGCAGCACGATTCCGGCCAGCGTCGCGTCGCCCGAAGCGATCAGCGCCAGCGCGCCGCGCGCCGCCTCGCCGAGGCTGCCCATTTATGTTCGTACTTGCATATAGAGACTCCCAGTGTCACTCTATGCGAGCGCACTGCATGGACAAAATAGGCATGCCCGTTCATATTGAGGCCGGGCTCGAGCTCGACGCCGGCTGGCTCTCGGGCGAGGGGCTGCCGCCGCGGCACGGCCGCGCGCTGCTGCGCCTGCTCGCTGCGCTTTCCCGCGCCGCCTCGCTGCGCGAGGCCGCGCAGGCCGCCGGCCTTTCCTACCGCCACGCCTGGGGCCTGCTCGGCGCGGGGGCGCGCACGCTCGGCGCGCCGGTGGCGGAAATGCGGCGCGGCCGCGGCGCGCAGCTCACCGCCCTCGGCAAGAAGCTCCTCGAGGCCGATGCGCACGTGCGCGCGGCGCTCGACGGGCAGTTCGAGCGGCTGCGAAGCGAGGTGCGCGCCATGCTCGCCGAGGCGCTGCCCGGCCGCTCGCCGCGCCTGCGCCTGCGCGCCAGCCACGACCTCGCGCTGCCGCTGCTCGCGCGCCTGTGCGCGCCGCGCGTGCAGCTCGAGGTCGTGTTTCGCGGCGCGGACGAGTGCCTGGCGTCGCTCGCGCGCGGCGAATGCGAGCTGGCGGGATTCCACGTCGCCGACGCCCTGCCGCGCGCGGCGGCGGCGGCGGCGGCGCTGGGGCGGTGGCTCGAGCCGCGCAAGCACCAGCTGGTCCATTTCGTCGCACGCGAGCAAGGCATCATCGTGCGGCCCGGGGCGCGCATCCGCGGCGTGCACGACCTGGCGCGGCCCGGCGTGCGCTTCATCAACCGGCCGCCCGGCGCCGGCGCGCACGAGGACGTCGACCTGGCGATCGCGGCGGCGGTCGCCGAAGGGCGTGCCGACGCGGGCTTCGGCCTGCGCGCGGCGGCGGCGCGCTACGCGCTCGAGTTCGTGCCGCTCGCGACCGAGCGCTATTACCTCGCCGCGTCCCGGCCGGTGCTGCGCGAAGCGCCGCTGCAGGCATTGCTCGGCATCCTGCGCAGCCGCGGGTTCGCCGAGGCGGTGCGCGCGCTGCCCGGCTACGACGCTTCGAAAGCCGGAACGCGCGAGGCGCTGTCGGCGGCGCTCGCTTGGGTGGAGTCCTCTCGCCGCACGGCGTAGGCGGAATAGAAGAGATCGAAAATCCGCGCCGCTTCGGCGAGCAGCGCATCGTCACTCTTCGCCTTTTCCCTGGCGCCGCGCAGCAGGGTTTCCAGGCCCCTGGCGTCGGCCACCGGAATGCCGCCGACGTCGAGAAAATGCACGGCAGCGCCGATCGCGGCGAGCGCCGGATCGTCCTCCAGGCCGAAACTCGCGACCAGGACCTCGAAAGTGACGCGGTTCTTGACGTGCGTGAATTGCGCGCCGTCGAAATCGAAGCCGATCGCGCCCCTGGGGCGCTGGCTGGGACGTTCGAACCACGCAAATTTCGCCTCGCGATCGATGAACCGCCTGATCAGCCAGGCGCTCGCCAGCCGGTCGACCCAGAGGTTGCTGCGCGTCGTCCAGGTCCGTCTGCGGTAGCGGCCGGGACTCCGCAAGCGCAGCTTCCGGTGCGAGGGGCGCGGCTCGCCGCCGGCATACGCTTCCCGGTATCGCTGCCGGAGCGAGGCAATCGCCGCCTCGGCCTGGCCCCTCGCTTCCCCGGGGAAGAAATCGGTCCGGGCCAGTTTGTCGAATGCCCGCTCCAAGCGCCGGATCGCGGTCTGCGCCCTGCGCGGGCCGAGGCGCGTGAGCGAGCGCTTCGCCGCATCGATCCTCTGCGCGAGCGCGCCGTGCTCGGCACTGCGGTCAAAAAGGGCCCGCATCCCGGCGAGCTGCTCGCTGGTCTTCGGTCTCAGTTCGAGCCGCATCGCGAAGCCGCCGCAGGCTCGGATCTCGGACTCGACCCGCTTCAGGATGCCGCCACCCGGGCTCTCCGCCGGCAGCACGTAGAGGCCGTCGCGCAGCACGCCGCAGCCCGCCTCCTTGAGCGCGCGCCAGACACGCATGCGCAGGGTCGAGTTGCGCGCCGGCAGGCTGAGCACCAGGGCGTCGAAGGATTCCATCTTGTTATAGATATCACAAATTCGTGACGCAATCTACTGATAACCTATTGACGCCGCCCGGGCGCCGCGTAGACTGCGCTCCCATGTAGGGCGGCGCGACCGCACCGCCCTAGCCGGGTCGATCGCAGACACCCGGTCCCGAAAGACGGCTTCCGTCTCAAGCGCTGCTCCAGGTCCCCGTACGGGAAGGAGTGTGTATGCGCTATCAACTGAAACAGATCTACTGCCGTCCCTGGACGCTGAGCGGGCTCTCGCTCAAGCTGATCGAGAGCCATTACGAGAACAACTACGGCGGGGCGCTCCGGCGCCTGAACGCCATCACCGAGCAACTCGAGTCGCTCGACTGGACAACGACTCCCGGGCACGTGATCAACGGCCTGAAGCGCGAGGAGCTCGTCGCGCTCAATTCGACGCTCCTGCACGAACTCTATTTCGCGAGCCTCGGCGGCGACGGAAGACCCGCCAAGCCGATGTGCGATGCGCTTGCCCGCGACTTCGGCTCGGTGCAGATGTGGCGCACGCAGTTTTCGTCGCTGGGCTACGCGCTCGGCGGCGGCTCGGGCTGGGTGCTCCTTTGCTGGGTGCCGCGCGACGGCCGGCTCATCAACCAGTACGCCTCGGACCACGGCCAGTCGATCGCGGGCGCGATCCCGATTCTCGCCCTGGACATGTACGAGCACGCCTATCACATGGACTTCGGCGCGAATGCGAGAGCGTACGTCGATACCTTCCTGCGCAACGTCGACTGGCAAGCGGTCGAAGGCCGCTTCGAGGACGCGACCAAGGCGCTGCCGCCGCGGCCGCTGGTGCAGCCGGAATTCGGCGATCTGCCCGGTATCGGGGTCGAGGAAGTAAGGCAGATGCTCGCCACCGGCAAGCCCTTGCAGCTCATCGACACGCGGCCGAAGCACTTCGTCTCGCGCGACAAGGACATCGCCGAGGGCGTGACCTGGCGCGACCCCGAGCGCGTCGGCGAGTGGATGAACGAGCTGAAGAAGGACGAGCCGGTGGTGGTGTACTGCGCCTACGGCTTCCACGTCGGCTGCAGAACGGCGATCGCGCTGCGCGAAGCCGGCTTCGACGCCAAGTACATGACCAGCGGGCACTCGGGCTGGCGCGCGGTCGGCGCGCCGGTGAAGATGAATCCGTGAATATGACCGCGTCACCTCGTTCGACGACTTCACCTACGGGAAGCTGCCATGACGCTCGAAAAGATCGCTTCAGTTTCGGCCTCCACGCTTCGCACGCTCGTGCGAGGCGAAAGCCCGCCCATCATCATTGACGTGCGCAGGGGCGAGACGTTTCGCGCTGCGCCGGAGCTCATCCGCGGCGCGCTGCGGCGCGATCCTTTGCGCGTCGCCGACTGGGCGAAGACGCTGCCCGCCGCCTCGGACGTGGTGGTCTACTGCGTGCACGGCCACGAAGTCAGCCAAGGTGCGGCCAAGGCATTGAAAACCCAGGGCATTTCAGCCTCCTACCTGGAGGGCGGGATCGAAGCCTGGAAAGCGCAGAAGCATGAACTCGCCGGCAAACCGACCAACGCCTCGACCCGCTGGGTGACGCGCGAGCGGCCGAAGGTGGACCGCATCGCCTGTCCGTGGCTGATCCGGCGCTTCATCGACCCGGAGGCGGAATTCCTGTACGTGCCGCCGAAGGAGGTGCTGCGCGCGGCGGCCGAGCGCGACGCCGTGCCCTACGACATCCCGGACGTCGAGTTCTCGCATGACGGGGACCTCTGCAGCTTCGACGCCTTTCTGAAATTCTTCAGATTGAAAGACCCTGCCCTGGAGGAGCTCGCCGTGATCGTGCGCGGCGCCGACACCAATCGCCCGGATCTCGCCCCGCAATGCGCTGGCTTGGCCGCCTTCTCCATCGGCTTATCTCTTACCCACAAGGATGACCACGAGATGCTGGCGCAAGGCATGGTGATGTACGACGCCCTGTACACTTGGTGCAAGAAGGGAAAACAAGAGGTGCACACCTGGAATCCCGACCTATACCGGTAAGCTTCGCAGAGGCGTTCCGCTTCTGGCTGAAGCTCGGCTTCATCAGCTTCGGCGGGCCGACCGGGCAGATCGCGATCATGCATCAGGAGCTGGTCGAGCGCAGGCGCTGGATCTCGGAGAGCCGGTTCCTGCACGCGCTCAACTACTGCATGGTGCTGCCCGGGCCCGAGGCGACGCAGCTCGCGACCTACATCGGCTGGCTGATGCACCGCACCTGGGGCGGGATCGTCGCCGGGACACTGTTCGTGCTGCCGTCGGTGTTCATCCTGATCGCGCTGTCGTGGATCTACGTCGCCTACGGCAGCGTGCCGCTGATCGCGGGGATCTTCTACGGCATCAAGCCGGCGGTGGTCGCGATCGTGCTCGCCGCCGCCTGGCGCATCGGCTCGCGCGCGCTGAAGCATCCCGCGCTGTGGGGGATCGCTGCCGCCGCCTTCGGCGCCATCTTCGCGCTCAAGGTTCCCTTCCCCGCGATCGTCGTTGCGGCGGGCCTGGTCGGCTACGCGGGCGGGCGCTTTTTCCCGGAAATCTTCTCCTCGCAGGGCAACCATGGCGCATCCCCGTCGGCTTTAGGCCCGGCGCTGATCGGCGATGGCGCACCGACGCCGGAGCACGCGCGTTTCACCTGGCCCCGGCTGTGGGGCCACGTTGCCGCCGGTCTCGCGATCTGGGCGCTCGCGATCGGCGCGCTCGCGGTGGCGTCCGGCTGGGATGGGACGCTCACGCAGATGGGCTGGTTCTTCACCAAGGCGGCGCTGGTCACCTTCGGCGGTGCCTACGCGGTCCTGCCCTACGTCTACCAGGGCGCGGTCGAGCACTACGGCTGGCTGACGGCGCCGCAGATGATCGACGGCCTGGCGCTCGGCGAGACCACCCCGGGACCGCTCATCATGGTGGTCGCTTTCGTCGGTTTCCTCGGCGCCGGCGTCGCCGGCGGGCTGGTGGCGACCTTCTTCACCTTCCTGCCCTCGTTCATCTTCATCTTCGCGGGCGCGCCGTTCATCGAGACCACGCACGGCAACCTGCGCTTCAGCGCCCCGCTGCTCGGCATCACGGCGGCGGTGGTCGGCGTGGTCGTGAACCTCGCGCTGTTCTTCGCCTACCACGTGCTGTGGCCGCGGGGATTCGACGGCGGCTTCGAATGGCTCCCGGCCGTCATCGGCGCGGCGGCGCTGTTCGCCCTGTTTCGCTACAAGGCCGGAATCATCCCGGTGATCGGCGCTTGCGCGCTCGCCGGCCTGGCCGTTACGCTCCTAGGTTGAGATCCGGAGGGAAACCGCAAATGGCCGCGTACGTCATCGCCGAAGTCGAGGTCACCGATCCAGTCGCGTACGAGGAGTACCGCAAGCGGGTTGCGCCCACGATCGCGCGATACGGCGGGCGGTTCCTGGTGCGCGGCGGCAAGGTCGAATCGAGGGAAGGCGGCTGGAATCCGCCGCGCTTCGTGATCGTCGAGTTCCCGTCGCTCGAGCGCGCGCGCGAGTGGTATCAGTCGCCCGAGTACGCGCCGGCCCTCGCGCTGCGCCTCAAGGCGTCGAAGTCGCGCCTGATTATCGCGGAAGGCGCCGCCTAGCCTATTTCTTCTTGGCGGCGGGCGCGGCGGGCTTGCCGTCCATGGCGATGCCCTTGTTCTTCTTGTAGTTGGCGACCGCCTTGTCGCGCGCCTTGTCGAGCTCGGCGGCCTCCTTCGCCTTCGCCGCGGCGGCC
>JBFLYF010000195.1:0-6123 GCA_040756795.1 Pseudomonadota bacterium | reverse complement strand
GAGATCGTCCGCCTCCGCGTCGCCTTCGGGAGCGCGGCGCTTGAACGCCTCGAGGATCACCGCCGTGAGCGGTTTCGTAGCGTCGAGGACGGGTTCCGCAGCCGGATCGTCGCGATGACGCTTGACGAGAGCGGCGAAGCTCCTGCGCAGCGCTTCGCCGTACCGAATGCCGTACTCCTCGACCGAATCTCCCGGCCAAGGCTGGAAGAAGTAGCGTGACGGGGCGGTGAAGTGCCCCGGGTAGCGCACTGGCTCGCCTGGCTTCCAGTCCCAGCGCGAGCCGCCTGGCTCGACCTCGCATTTCGACGCCGGGAGGCCGAACCATTCCTGGCAAAGCGCAGCCAGCGCGTGATCGACCACCTCCTTGACGTCGAGGTTGAGCTCCCAGATCGCCTCGCCGGTTTCCTCGGCCAGCCGGCGCTCGTTCTCGACCAGCGCCTGTACCTTGCTGGCCGCAGCATCACGCGCAATCCTGAACGCGTCTTCCCCCGTCAGCTCAGCGATAGCCGCGTTGACTTTCTCGGACTGAACGCGATACGGACAACCCTCGCCGCGGTCATCAAGGCCGAGGTAGATCTCTCCGAGCGATCTCAGCATGCGCTCGTGGTACCCGCTCACGGAGCACAGCCCCCCTTCGTTTTTCAGCACGTTCTGGACAAGACTGCGCTCGGCGACGATCACGCCATATGGGGTGCGCAGCACGCCACCACAGTGCTGGCGGATCGCCGCCCAGACGCCCGCGCTGCGGAACGTCCTTTGCGCCTCGGGATCCTCGAGCACGGCCTTCCAGGCCTCGCGGGCTTTTTCGGCATCGTCCTTCTCAAGAGCGAGCATTTCTTGAACGCGATTCCATCCGTCCTCGACGGACCACGCCGGCTCCTCATTGGCGTTGACGTGCTCCCGGGCTATCACGGCGAGCCTCTTCAGCGCGCTGATCGACGGCGTGAACAGGTAGATGCCCCACTCCAAGCGCACGAACGGCTGCGGGTCCTGGAGCAGGTCGTCGGGGCCGTCCAGTTCGACCTGGTAAACCTGCCCCTCATGCTCGAAGCGGAATCGCTTGCGCTCGCCGGCAGGCGGGACGCCGAGGAAGGGATCGCTGTGGCCGGAGAAGCCTCCCGAGCTGTTGCCGCCGCTGATCCAGCGCTGCACGACTTCGAACTGCTCCGCGATGCTGGCGTTGTATGCCATGAAGACGAGGCCGCGTGGCTCGTTCACCGACTTGTGATCTTTGACCGGGTCGTAAACGGGACCGTAAGACATGCCTCTTCGCATCAGGCGCGGCGTGCGCCGGCCCGGGAGCGGTGGCAGCCCCCGCTTGTCCTTCGCGCGCGGATTGGCGCGGCGGATGTGCGCATGGAACGGGCACTGGCCGCCGGCCGGCGCCTCCCTCGAATAGTCGAAATCGTTGCCCGGCCCGCCAGCCGCCAGGGCTCTGCCGTTCTTCCAGCGGCCCATCATCTTCGCGAGAATCAGCTCGCCGTCCAGTCCAGTGGCTGCTGCGGCTTTCTTGACCGCTTCGTCCAGGCCGCGCACGTCCTGGGCGAGCTTGCGCACGACGAGAAAGCTGCCGTTGCGCAGGAGGCCGAGCCGCTCCCGCGCGAGCTTCGGGTCGGGCGCAATCGCCGGGTCCTCGGCGAAATCGGCCTCGTTGTCATAGCCGAGGAGAATCTCGCCCAGCTGGATCTGGTTGCGGTTGTAGATCTGCCCGTTCTCTCTGGGGTCCAGGACCGGGTCCGAGCCGCCGTCGGCAAAGCCGAAGTGCTCCCGAATGTCGCCCTGCTCGTTCAGATGCCTCAACATCGGCTGCATCGAGAGAAAATCCACCTGGTCCCGGTGCTCGTCCATCAGCTCATTGAGCGCTCGCTTGAGGAGATCCTCGCCCACGGCTCGCACCTGCAGGACCGCGTGAACCGAAGAGAGCTCCACGGTCTGCCGGGCTTCATCCCTGAATACATTTCGCACCGGGAGACGCCAGCGCCTCGGATGATTGCTTCTGAAATCGCCGAGCACGCTCGCACGGACTTCCATGCCCTCGCGGAACTCCTGCGGAAAGAATGCAAGCTGCGTCTCTGAGAGACCTAGCGCGCGAAAGCCTTCGTAGGTCAGGTGAACGTTGACGAACGGCTGGCTGTCCAGGTCCAGTCTCGAGCCGTAGCGCGCGACTTTTTCCGCCAGAAGCTCGAGGAACTTTCCGCCGCCTTCGAAACCTCGAAACGCAACCAGCAGCAAACACCCATGCGTGATCGCGCTCGGATACGCGCTGATGACGCCCCCCTGTACGTCATGCGGGGGATCGGGTTCCGGCCGCCGATCTTTCGGCAAGGATGGGATATTGCGGCCCCGGAACGGCGTCAGCAGCCAGGTGATCTGCTCATCGAACCGCTTGCGACCTTCCTTGATTACCTGGTCCAGGATGTGATCCCTATCGAGGCGGATGAATTCCTGCAGCAACTCGCGCGCCGCCCGGTGGAGCAAAGCACCGTCGGTGGTCCCCGGCAGGTAGTACGCGGTCAACCGGTAGATGAGGGCTAGGGCCCGGATGCCCTGGCGTCCCAGATCCTTGATCACGTCGGGTCTCGAGCCAATCTGGGACCAACTGAGCTCCTCGGCGCTCTTCACGGTCTCCCTGGTCGCCTCCAGGTCGGCCGGGACCTCATTGGGTGGAAGCTGGTCGGGTGGAACTTTGCCGGGCCTTTTCCGGTGCACCCACTCTTGCTTGCGCAGGTACTGCACGTCGTCGACTGTCAGGCCGGGCACGGCGTAGAAGAAGTCGGTCTCGATCTGCACCCTGCGCACCCACCCGGCCCATTCCTCGAATGGGTGGTCCCAGGCGGTGACGTAGCCCACGGTATTGCAGAAGATGACATCCAGCAGAATGCCGACCTTCTGCCATAGGGTTCGCAGATAGGATTCCCCGCCACCGTCGAAGGTCACCGACAGCAGCACCTGATCGGGCTCGACAATCGCGACGCGCACCGAGTTGATCTTGCCCACTCGCTCGACCGCATCGGAGAACGGGCGGAACAACGCGTGTTCGTGGGAAGAGGAACGACCCGTGTTCAGCGTGACCAGCAGCCGCTTGACCCGCGTCTTGTAGGTGACGGATTCGAGCGAAGGGACCAGCCCCGGCTTGATCGGGGCGAACAGCGTAAGGTCGCTCGATCCCCCCAGACTTCGCGTCTTGACGATCAATTCACGCCGCATATCACCCCCCTAGGTGTGCGCCGGGAAGTACCGTATCTGCACTATATACGGTGAAACATGGGGCAAGGGAAGGTGCGCGCGCTGTGTTCCCATGCACACGGTTCCTGTGCCAAATTCACCAAGAGCGGTCGCAGGAAGCCGGGATAAATTGGCGATGCCGACCGCTTGACGCGCGGTTTTCATTTCACAAGGAGGGATCGATGGCCGATCTGATGCTGCTTCCCGTAGTCAAGCCGGACAAGAACAAGCTCGAGGACGCCTACGAAGTCGCGGAGGATGTCGCGACCAAGCAGGCCGGCGCGACGATCCGCGTGCCGAAGTTCTTCCAGTTCGACGGCGCCAGCATCCCGCCGCTCGCCTGGCAGCTGATCGGCACGCCGTTCCAGCCGCGCTTCATGACCGCCGCCGTATTCCACGACTGGCTCTACCACACGCACCAGCTCGATCGGGACTCGAGCGACGCGCTGTTCTACGCGCTGCTCGTCGCAAGCGGCGTGCGCAAGACCAAAGCCGCTCTCATGCTGGGCGCCGTGCAGAGCTTCGGCGACTGGTACTGGGAGAACGACAAGGACGATCGCGATTACCTGCGGCGACTCGCGGAGAGGATTCGCGCCGACGACCGCGACCCGACGGACTACGGAATGTCCTGACCGCCGGGCCGGGTTTCCCCTTCCTGCCGTACGGCCGCCACGCTCAGGGCACGAGGAAGTACACGACGCTCGCCGCCGCGATCGCCATGCTCAGGCGGTGACGCCGCGCGCCAGCGCCTCCGCGAGGTGCACCGCCGTGCGCCCCGCCAGCCCCTCGATCTGCTCGCGGCAGGAGAAGCCGTCGGCGATGATCAAGGTCTGCGCGGGGGTTTCCTCGATCCTGGGCAGCAGCGAAAGGCCGGCGATGCGTACCGAGGCCTCGTAGGTCTGCGGCCGCATGCCGAAGGAGCCCGCCATGCCGCAGCAGCCGGTGTCGGGGGCTTCGGCCTCGACGCCCGCGGCGGCGAGCAGCGCGAGGTCGGGGCGCAGGCCGCCGAGCGCCTTCTGGTGGCAGTGGCCGTGCACCAGCGCCCGGCCGCCCACGTGCGGCGGCGCCCAGCCGCGCGCGGCGAGCAGCTCGGCGAGCGACACCGCCTGCTTCGCGAGGCGCGCGGCGTGGATGTTGCCGGGCAGGAGCTTTCCCATCTCGTCGCGGAACACCGAGAGGCACCCGGGCTCGAGGACCACTACGGGCACGCCGGACTCGATGCGCGGCGCGAGCGCGGCGAGGATGCGCTCGAGCGACCCCCTCGCCCGGTCCAGCATGCCGAAGTCGTAGTAGGGCCGCCCGCAGCAGAGGCGCTCGCGCGGCAGCTCTGCGCGCATGCCCGCGGCTTCGAGCACCTCGAGCGCCGCGAGGCCGGCCTGCGGCCGGAAGGGGTTGGTGAAGGTGTCGGGAAAGAGCAGCACCGGGTCGCCGCGCCGCGCGCCTCCGGAGCGCGCCGGGTCGCGGCGGCCGAGCTGGATCGCCTCGAACTGGCGGCGTAAGCTTCGCGCCGCGAGCCTCGGCAAGGGCCGCTCGGTCGCGATCCCGAGGACTCTTTTCATCAGGCTCGAGAGCAAGGGCAGGCGCGCCGCCGCGTTCGCGAGGCCCGGCACCCTCGCCGCGAGCGGCGCCCACTCGCCGATGCGGCCCATGGTGTGCGCCTGGATCGGGCGCGCGCGCGACTCGTAGTAGTGCGAGAGGAACTCGGCCTTGCAGGCCGCCATGTCGGTGTGGGTGGGGCAGTCGCTGCGGCAGCCCTTGCAGGCGAGGCACCAGTCGAGCGCCTCCTTCACCGCATCGCTCTGCCAGCCGTCGGTGATCACTTCGCCGCGCAGCATCTCCGCGAGCAGCCGCGCCCGGCCGCGCGTCGAGTAGCGCTCCTCCTTCGTCGCGCGGTAGCTCGGGCACATGGTCGCGCCGTGGAGCGACCTGCACTTGCCCATCCCCACGCAGCGCTCAAGCGCGCGCGCGAAGCCGTCGCCGACCGCGCCCGAGAAGTCTAGGCGCGTGGCGAGCGTCACCGGCTTGTACTCCGGCCCGAGGCGCAGGTGCTCGTCCAGCCGGTTCACCTCGCCCAGCGCGTCGACGAGCTTTCCGGGGTTCATGCGCCCGAGCGGGTCCCAGATGCGCTTGAACTCGCGGAACGCGGCCATCAGCTCGGGCCCGTACATGAGCGGCAGGAGCTCGGCCTTCGCCTGGCCGTCGCCGTGCTCGCCCGAGAGCGATCCGCCGAAGCGCACCACGAGGCGCGCCGCATCGGCGAGGAAGCGCCGCCAGTGCGCCAGGCCCGCCGGCGTGCGCAGCTCGAAATTGATGCGCGCGTGCACGCAGCCGTCGCCGAAGTGGCCGTACAGCGACGTCCGGTAGCCGTAGCGCTCCACCAGCCTGCGGAACTCGCGCAAGTACTCGCCCAGGCGCAGCGGATCGACCGCCGCATCCTCCCAGCCCACCACCGGGTCGGGGCCCGGCGTGTCCTTGAGGTTGAGCGTGGTCGCCGATGCGGCGGTTTCCCGTATGGTCCAGATCCGATTCATCAACGCTTTGTCTTCAAGCAGCTTTCCACCCAGGGAATCCCTGAGAGCAAGGGCGAGATCCGCCGCCTCCCGGCGCGTATCCGCTCCGAACTCCACCATCAGCCAGGCGTTGCCCTCGGGCAGCAGCGCGATGTCCTCGAGCCGCAGGCCGCGCGCGCGCAGGCCGCCGATCAGCTCGATGTCCAGGCCCTCGCAGGCGATCGGCCGGGCGGCGAGCACGCGCGGCACGGCGTCGCCCGCGGTGTAGATGTCGGCAAAGCCGATCACCAGCAGCACGCGCTCGCGCGGGCTCTTCACCAGGCGCGCGAGCGCCTGCAAGGTGAGGGCGCAGGTGCCCTCGCTGCCGACCAGCGCGCGCGCCACGTTG
>JBFLYF010000194.1:0-6128 GCA_040756795.1 Pseudomonadota bacterium | reverse complement strand
TGCAAGCTTTCAGTTTCATGACTCGTCTTCTCCCGTGGTTGACGGGAGCGAGTCTAGGCGGCGCCCGTTACCGTTTCGTTACAGCCCGATTCCTCAGAAGGGATAAGGGGTTGCGCGGTCCTGGATGGTCACCCACTGCCACTGCGTGAACTCCTCCCAGTTGGCCGCGCCGCCGTGGCGCCCGCCGTTACCGGAAGCGCCCCGCCCGCCGAAGGGCACCCAGGGCTCATCGGCCACCGTCTGGTCGTTGACGTGGATGATCCCGGTCTTCAGCTTCGCCGTGAACCTCATGGCGCGCTCTACCGACTGCGTGATGACCCCGGTCGAGAGGCCGTATTCGGTGGCGTTGCTGAGCCGGATCGCGTCCTCGTCGGTGTCGAACGGCACCACCGCGAGCACCGGTCCGAACACCTCCTCGGTGTAGACGCGCATCTCCGGCGTCACGTTCTCGAGCACGGTGGGGTTGTAGAAGAGCCGGTCGTAGCTGCCGCCCGCCCGCAGCACCGCGCCCTTGGCGATCGCGTCCTTGACGATGCCGTCGATCCTCTCGATCTGGCGCGCGTTGATGACCGGCCCGAGCGCGCAGGGCCCGGCGCTCGGATCACCCACCGGCAGGTGCTTCGCCTTCGCGACCAGGCGCTCGGTGAGATCGCGCGCGATCGGCCGCTGCGCGAGCACGGTGCCAGTCGCCATGCAGATCTGCCCCTGGTGCAGGTATGCGCCCCAGGCGGCGCTCGAAGCCGCGACGTCGAGATCGGCGTCGTCCAGCACGATGGTCGAGTTCTTGCCGCCGAGCTCGAGCGTCACGCGCTTCAAGTGCCGGCTGGCGAGCTCGCCCACGCGCCTGCCCGCCGCGGTGGAGCCGGTGAAGGAGATCATCGCGATGTCCGGGTCGGCGATCATCGCCTCGCCCACTTTCGCGTCGCCGGGCAGCACGTGCAGCAGCCCCGCGGGCAGCCCCGCGGCCTCGAACAGGCGCGCGAGCATGAAGCCGCCCGTCACCGGCGTCGCCGGGTCGGGCTTGAGCACCACGGCGTTGCCGAGCGCGAGCGCGGGCGCGACCGCGCGCGAGGAGAGGATGAGCGGCGCGTTGAAGGGCGAGATCACGCCCACCACGCCGTGCGGCACGCGCCGCGCGAAGCTCATGCGCTTGGGGCCCGAGGGCAGCATCATGCCGGGAGGCTGCGTCGCGATCGCCGCGGCTTCGAGCAGGATCCCGATCACCATGTGCAGCTCGAAGTCCGCCTTGGGCGGGATCGAGCCGGTCTCGCGCACGATCCAGGGGCGCAGCGTCTCGGCGTGCGCCTCCAGAAGCTGCGCCGCGCGGCGCAGCACCGCGGCGCGCTGATCGGCCGGGGTGGCCGCCCATTCGGGCTGCGCGGCGGCGGCGCTCATCGCCGCCTCGCGCACGTCCTCGGGGTCGGCAAAGCCGACTTCGGTGAGCACCTTGCCGGTGGCGGGCTCGAGCACCTCGCGCACGCCGCCCCTGGCGAGCTGCCAGCGGCCGCTGAAGATCTTGCCCTTCCAGGCGTTCTCGGCCGCGATGGTCACTGCCGTGGTCTGTTCCTTGGACATGAATAGGCCTCCTTTCCAGTTCAACGCGCCGGGCTTCGCCTCGGCGCCGAGATATGCGGCGCGCAGTTGCTCGGAGCGCAGGAGCTTCCCCGCCGGCCCCTTCATCACCACCGCGCCGCGCTCGATCACGTAGGCGCCCTCGGCGATCGCGAGCGCCTTCGCCACGTTCTGCTCCACGAGCAGGATCGTCACCCCGTCCTCGCGGATCCGACGCACGATCGAGAGCAGCTCGTCGACCATCTTCGGCGCGAGGCCGAGCGAGGGCTCGTCGAGCATGAGGAGCTTGGGCCGGCCCATGAGCGCCCGCCCCACGGCGAGCATCTGCTGCTCGCCGCCCGACATCGTCCCGGCGAGCTGGCCGCGGCGCTCGGCGAGCTTGGGGAAGAACTCGAACACGCGCTCGAGGCGCGCCTCGCGCTCGCCGCGCGCCAGCAGATAGCCGCCGAGCTCCAGGTTCTCGCGCACCGTCATCTGCGGAAACAGCTGCCGCCCCTCCGGCACCTGCGCAAGGCCCCGGGACACGATCGCCGAGGGCGCCGCGGGCAGCGGCTCGCCTTCGAACAGCACCTCGCCCGCGCGCGGGATCAGCCCCGAGATGGCGCGCAGCAGGGTCGTCTTGCCCGCGCCGTTGGAGCCGAGCACGACGGTGAGCTCGCCGCGCGGCGCCTCGAGGGACAGGTTGTCGAGCACGCGGATGCCGCCGTACCCCGCGCTCAAGCCCTTGACCAGAAGACTCGCGCTCAAGCAGGAATCTCCTCGCCCAGATACGCCTCCACGACCGCCGCGTCCTTCGCCACCGCGCGCGGCTCGCCGTCGGCGATCTTCCTGCCCTGGTGGAGCACGGCGACGCGCTCTACGTGGTTCATCAGCACGCGCACCGCGTGCTCGATCCAGACCACCGCCACGCCCAGCTCGTCGCGCACGCGACGGATCAGCGCCGCGCAGGTCTCCAGTTCCGGCTGCGTGAGGCCCGCCGCGATCTCGTCGAGCAGCAGCACGCGCGGGCGCGCGCCGAGCGCCATGCCGATCTCGAGCAGGCGCTGGCGCGCCGGGGTGAGCGCTGCCGCGGGCACCGATCCGGCGGCGCCGAGGCCGAGGAAGCCGAGGATCGTGGGCGCATCGTCGAACGCGTCGTGCGCGTGCGCGCGCGTGCGGCCTGCGAACTCGAGCGCGAAGCGCACGTTCTCGAGCGCGCTCATGTCGCGGAACACGCGCGGGGTCTGGAAGGTGCGCGCCACGCCGTGCGCGGCGAAGACGTGGGGCCCGCGCCCGGTGAGCTCCTTGCCGCCTGCGAAAAGCTGCCCTGCGTCCGGCGCGAGCACCCCGGAGAGCGCGTGAAAGAACGTCGTCTTGCCCGCGCCGTTGGGGCCGATCAGCCCTACGAGTTCGCCATGGCGCACCTCCAGGCCCACGCCGTCCACCGCGACCAGACCCCCGAAGCGCACCGTGACGGCACGCGCGGCGAGCAGGATCTCAGCGGGCATCCGCCCTCCTCCAGCGCCGCGTGAAGAGCGAGGCGAGGCCGCCGGGCAGGTACAGGATCAGCGCGATCAGCAAGAGCCCGAGCAGGATGAGGAACACGTAGGGAAAGCGCAGGCGCAGGAACTCCGAGGCGAGGCTGAAGAACACCGCCGAAATGACCGGCCCGATCAGCGTCTGCGCGCCGCCGAGCATCGCCATCAGCACGGTCTGGAAGCCGATGAAGGGGTTGAACACCGAGAGCGGCTCGATGTAGGTCCAGCGCACCGCCATCGCGGCGCCGAGCGCGCCGGGGAAGAAGGCCGAAATCGAGAAAGCGAGGATTTTGACGCGCCGCGTGTCGACGCCGAGCGTCTGCGCGCGCTCTTCGTCCGCGCCGATGCCGCGCAGCGCGAGCCCGAGGCGGCTCGCGCGCACCAGGATCGCGGCGGCGATCGCGGCGAGCGCGAGCCCGAGCACCGTCCAGTAGATCGTCGCGTTGTCCGGCGGATCGCTGATGATGCGCCCCGCGGTATGGAAATAGGTCTTCTCGGTATAGGTGATGGCGTGCAGCACGAGCTCGCCCAGGCCGAAGGTGATCACCGCGAAGTACGCGCCGCGCAGGTGCAGCACCGCTGCGCCGATCAGGGCGGCGAAGGCGACGCCGATCAGCCCGCCGGCGAGCACCGCCGCCCCGTAGGGCAGGGAATCGAGGCTCCAGGCGCTGACGTAGGCGCCCAGGCCGAAGAACGCCGAGGTGGCGAGCGAAAGATAGTTCGTGGGCCCGCAGAACATCGCCCAGCTCACGGCGAGCGCCACGTACATCAGGCAGGAGAGCGCGAGCGCAAGATAGAAGTCCTGCAGCAGCCAGGGCGCGGAGGCGAGCACGAGGCCGCAGGCAAGCGTCGCGAAGAGTTGCCGGCGCGTCGTCTTCACCGGGAAAACAGCCCCTTCGGACGCGCGAGCAGCACCGCGACCAGCACCCCGTAGGAAAGCACCATCTTGAGCGAGGGGCTGGTGAAATGCATGCCGAAGGCTTCCACCAGCCCGAGGAGCAGGCCGCCCGCGAGGCTCCCCAGCACGCTGCCGAGGCCCCCGAGCGTGATCACGACGAGCGCCGTCACGGTGTAGGGCTCGCCCATCGAGGGCGAGATCTCGTACACCATCGAGAGCAGCCCTCCGGCGACGCCGGCGAGCGCGAGCCCGGCGCCGAACACGAGCGGATGCAGCAGGCCGGTGTCGATGCCCACGAGCTGCGCACCCGTCGGCGACTGCATCATCGCGCGCACCGCCTTGCCGAGCATCGTCCAGCGCAGCACCGCGAGCAGCGCGAGGCTCAGCGCCACCGCGCAGCCGAACACCGCGAGCCGGTTCGCCATGAAGCGCGCGCCCGCGATCTCGACCGGCTCGGCGAGGTAGCTGTAGCCGCGCAGGTCGGCGCCCCAGGCGAGGTAGGCCGCGTTCTGCACCAGGAACATGAGCCCGAAGCCGACCAGGAGGCTGCGCGCCTCGATCACCTCCACCGAGGGCGCGCTGCGCGCGATGCGGTAGAAGCACAGGCGATACACGGCGAGCCCCGTCACGAACAGCGCGAGCGCCACGAGCGGCATCAGCGTGAAGGGATTCAGGCCGAGCGTGGTGTGCGCGAGCCAGGTGAGATAGGCCCCGAGCATGAGGAACTCGCCGTGCGAGATGTTCATGATGCGCATCAGCCCGTACTGCAGGTTGAGGCCTACGGCGACCACCGCGTAGATGCCGCCGGTGATGAGGCCGGAGGCGGCGAGCTCGAGCCAGAAGCCCATGAGATGAAAAAGCCCCGCGGCGAGAGGCCGCGGGGCCCGGTCAGCGCGCTTTCTTCAGTTCCAGCGCGGCTTGGGATGCAGCGCCGGGGAAGTCGCGAGGTTGGGCGGCCATACCACCTCGAATTCGCCCGCCTGCCACTGGCTCACCACGCCCGGGGTCGAGATGTTCTCGCTGCCCTTGAAGCGGATCTTGCCGATGACGGTGTCGAACTCGTTCGCGGCGATGAAGTCGCGGATCTTCTTGCGATCCAGGCCCGCCTTCTCCACCGCCTTCTGCAGGATCTGCAGCCCCGCCCAGGCGTGCGCGCTCGCCCAGCGGTCGGGCTCCTTCTTCCAGCGCGCCACGTGCGCGTCGAAATAGGCCTTCGCCGCCGGGCTGGTCTTCGGGTTCCAGGTCCCCAGGCCCATCACGCCTTCGACCGTGGCCGGCGTCATCTTGTCGCGGTAGACCGGGAACGCGGTGCCGACCGCGGCGTAGAAGAGCGCCGGGTTGAAGCCGATCGCCTTGGTCTGGCCGGTCGTGAGGAAGGTGTCGGGCGGATAGGAAAGCGCGATCAGCGCATCCGGGTTCTTCGCCTGGATGCCTTTGAGCACCGGCGCGAGGTCCTTGACGCCGAGCGGATAGCTCTTCACTTCCACGATCTGGATGCCCTTCGCCTTCATCGAGGCCTCGAGCGAGGTGAACTGCTCCAGGCCGAAGAGCTCGTCCACGTGGATCACCGCCGCGGTCCTCACCTTGCGCGCCACCATGAACTCGGCGAGCGCGTCCATCATGCGGTCGGGCTGCTGCAGCAGCGCGAAGAAGTAGGGATTCTTCATCTGCACGAGCTTGCGCCCGGTCGCGGTGGGCGAGAGCATCGGGTAGCCGTGCTTCTGCGCGAGCGGCATGACGGCGAAGTTCGCGCCGGTGCCCCAGGGCGGCAGGATCAGGTCGACCTTGTCGGTGGTCATGAGCTTCTCGTAGGTGCGCACCACCGTTTCCATGTTGCTGCGGTCGTCCACGCCGATGAGCTCCACCTTGCGCTTCTTGCCGCCGACGCTCAGGCCGCCCGCCGCGTTCACCTGCTCGGCCCACATGATGTAGTTCGGCTCCTGCGTCACCTGCGCGCCCGCGGCCCAGGGGCCGGTGCGCGCGATCGCGTAGCCGATGGTGATCGGCTTTTCCTGCGCCGCGGCCGCAAGCGCGCTCGCAGCCAGAACGCCGAGCGCCAGCAATTTGATCCAATTTTTCATGGTGTTTCTCCCCCTCCTCGCCATGGGAAGGCGCATGCTATGCCGCACGCCTGGAACTGT
>JBFLYF010000193.1:0-6131 GCA_040756795.1 Pseudomonadota bacterium | reverse complement strand
GCTGATGCGCGGCGCCGGGCGCATCTATGCGATGGACGTGTCGGCGCGGCGCCTCGGTGAGCTCGCGCCGCGCGCGGCTCGCGCCGGCCTCTCCAACGTGCACCCGATCGTGCTCTCGGGCGAGAACGACCTGCGCGCCAGGCGCCTCGCCGGCAAGCTCGATCGCGTGCTGGTCGATGCGCCCTGCAGCGGCTTCGGCACGCTGCGGCGCAATCCGGACCTGAAGTGGCGCCACGACGCGCGTGCGGTTTCCGAGCTCGCGGCGAAGCAGCTGCGCATCCTGCGCGCGGCTTCGCGCCTGGTGAAGCCCGGGGGAAGACTCGTTTATGCCACGTGCAGCATCCTGCAGGAGGAAAACGAGGCCGTCATAGAGGAGTTTGCGAAGGAATCCAGCGGATTCGAGCCGCTTTCCTGCGAAGAGATTCTCGAACGACAAAGGATCGCGCTTTCCTGCGGCCGGTACCTTCACCTCTGGCCGCACCGGCACGGCACCGATGCCTTCTTCGCGGCGGTCTTCGAGCGGCGCTAGGCCGGCAAATCGGCATTCGTTCCGTCGTCTGCGTCGCGCTGCTCGCCGCATTTCGTGGCGCGGGGACTGAAATTCCCTTTCCGCAACGGGACGTTAGGCTGGTGGAGGCGGCGCAGCACGAGAAATGACCTCGGGTTTTGCGGTTTTCGCGTAGAATCCGCCGCGCCCGCCCCCAACTAACGTTTTTCAAAGGCAGACACTCATCTCTATGTTCTTTAACGGAATTCTGGACCTGCCGTGGTGGGGCGTGGTGCTCGCCGCGCTCGGCCTGACCCACGTGACGATCGCGGCGGTCACCATCTACCTGCATCGAAACCAGGCCCACCGCGCGCTCGACCTGCACCCGGCGGTGGCGCATTTCTTCCGCTTCTGGCTGTGGCTCACCACCGGCATGGTGACCAAGGAGTGGGCCGCGATCCACCGCAAGCATCACGCCAAGTGCGAGACCGCGGAGGACCCGCACAGCCCGCAGATCCACGGCATCAACCGCGTGCTCTGGCTCGGCGTGTTCCTGTACGTGAAGGAGTCGCATTACCCCGAGACCATGGAGCGCTACGGCCATGGCACGCCCGACGACTGGATCGAGCGCAACCTGTATTCGAAGTACAGCGTGCTGGGTCTTACCCTGACCGGCCTCGCCGACGTGGCGCTCTTCGGCATCGTGCCGGGCGCGCTGGTGTTCGTCACGCAGATCGCCTGGATCCCGTTCTGGGCCGCGGGCGTGATCAACGGCATCGGGCACTACTGGGGCTACCGCAGCTGGGACGTGCCGGCGCCGGATGCAAGCACCAACATCGTGCCGATCGGGATGCTGATCGGCGGCGAGGAGCTGCACAACAACCACCATGCCTACCCGGCTTCGGCGCGTTTCTCGATGAAGTGGTACGAGTTCGACCTCGGCTGGCTCTACATCCGCGCGCTCGAGGCGCTCGGTCTGGCGACGGTAAAGAAGGTGGCGCCGGTGCCCCGGTTCGAGGCGCCCAAGCCGGTGTGCGACCACCAGACCCTGCAGGCCGTGATCGCCAACCGCTATGACGTGCTGCAGCGCTACGCGAAGTCGCTGAAGCGCACCTATCACCAGGAGCTCGAGCGCCTCGGGCACTGGTCGCAGGAGGCGGAATCGCTGAAGCCGGCGAAGCGCTATTTTGCGCGACTGCAACGCCTCTCGGAGCACGAGCGCGCGCGCCTCGCCGAAGCGGTCAAGAATTCCAGGGCGCTCGCCACGGTGATCGCGATGCGCCACGAGCTGGCCGAGATCTGGAGCCGCTCGAGCGCCTCGCGCGAGCAGCTGCTCAAGCAGCTGCAGGACTGGTGCCACAAGGCGGAGACCAGCGGCGTCGCGCCGCTTGCCGAGTTCAGCCTGCGGCTGCGCTGCTACGCCTAGCTACGAGCTCGTGGAATTCGGGGACGGAGCCCGATCTCCGGGCGCGGGAGGATTGAACCGAGATCGGGCTCCGTCCCCGAATTCTCGGGCTACTTGAGCTTGGCTTCCTTGTAGAGGACGTGCTTGCGCGCCTTGGGATCGAATTTCTTGATCTCGAGCTTGTCCGGCGTGGTGCGCTTGTTCTTGGTGGTGGTGTAGAAGTGGCCGGTCCCGGCCGTGGATTCGAGCTTGATCTTTTCGCGCATGGTCAGGCCGCCTTCCTGCGCGCCTTGATTTCGGCCAATACCGCCTCGACGCCCACCTTGTCGATGCGCCGCAACCCCGCGGTGGAAACGCGCAGCCGCACCCAGCGGTTCTGGCTCTCGACCCAGAAGCGCCGGTAGTGCAGGTTGGGCTGGAAGGTGCGGATGGTCTTGTTGTTGGCGTGCGAGACCAGGTGGCCCTTCATCGGCTTCTTGCCGGTGACCTGACAGACGCGGGACATTGCTTCGCTCCGGGGAACGCTGAAAAGGCGCGGATTATAGCAACCCCCGCTCGGCGAAGGAAATGGCCTGGCCGCCGGCGACGATGAAGTGATCCAGCACCCTGACCTCGACCAGCGCGAGCGCCTCCTTGAGATTGCGCGTCAGCAGCTCGTCGGCCGGGCTGGGCTGCGCCGCGCCCGAGGGGTGGTTGTGCGCGAAGATCACCGCGGCGGCGTTCGTTCTGAGCGCGGCCTTGACGATCTCGCGCGGGTAGACCGAGGTCTGCGTGAGCGTGCCGCGGAAGCACTCCTCGCAGCCGAGCACGCGGTGCCGGGCATCGAGCCAGACGCAGACGAACACCTCGTGGGGCTGGCGCCCCAGCGTCATGCGCAGGTAGTCGCGCACCGCCGCGGGAGAGGTGAGCGCGGAAGCCTCTCTCAGCCCCCCCTCGAGGGAGCGGCGCGCCCGCTCGATCGCAGCCTCGAACTGCGCGCGCTTGGCGGGCCCGAGGCCTTTGACGCGCCGCAGGTCGGCGGCGAAGATCCCGGCGACGCTCTCGAAGCGCGCGAGCAGCTCGCGCCCCAGGTCCACGGCGCTCTTGCCGCGCACGCCGGTGCGCAGGATCACGGCGAGCAGCTCCGCGTCGCTGAGCGTGCGCGCGCCCGCGGCCAGCAGCCGCTCGCGAGGCCGCTCCGCCTGCGGCCAGTCCGAAATCGCCATGGCGCCGCCTTTCCCTTAGAATCCTCATCCCTTAACGCCTGGGGCGCGTCGCGGGATGACCTTGAAAGGAAAGAAGATTCTGCTCGGCCTGAGCGGCGGCATCGCCGCCTACAAGGCCGCCGAGCTCGCGCGCCTGCTCGGCAAGGCGGGGGCCGACGTGCGCGCCGTGATGACCGAGGCGGCGACGCGCTTCATCACGCCGGTCACGCTGCAGGCGCTCACCGGGCAGACCGTCTGGACCGATCTTTGGGATGCGCGCATCGCCGACAACATGGCGCATATCGAGCTCTCGCGCGACCGCGACCTAGTCCTGGTGGCTCCCGCGAGCGCCGATTTCATGGCCAAGGTCGCGGGCGGCCTCGCCGACGACCTGCTCTCGACGCTGTGCCTCGCGCGGCGCTGCCCGCTGATGCTCGCGCCGGCGATGAACGTCGAGATGTGGCAGAACGCGGCGACGCGGCGCAACGCGAAAACCCTGCTGGAGGACGGCGTGCTTTTCTCCGGGCCGGCTTCCGGCGACCAGGCCTGCGGCGAGCAGGGCATGGGCCGCATGACCGAGCCCGCCGACGTGGTCGCGGACGTGGAGTTTTTTTTTCGGCCCAAAGCCCTCGCGGGCAGGCGCGTCGTCGTCACCGCGGGGCCGACCGAGGAGCCGATTGACCCGGTCCGGGTGATCACCAACAGGAGCTCGGGCAAGATGGGCTACGCCGTGGCGCGCGCCGCGCGCGAGGCGGGCGCGCGCGTCACGCTGGTGAGCGGGCCGGTGGCGCTGCCCACGCCGCCGGGCGTCGAGCGTGTCGACGTGCGCAGCGCGCGGCAGATGTTCGAGGCGGTGAAATCGGCGGTGAGGGGCAGCGACGTCTTCATCTCCGTCGCCGCGGTGGCGGACTGGAAGCTGAAACGGCCGTTTGCCGACAAGATCAAGAAGGTAAACGGCAAGGCACCGGCTCTCGAGCTCGAAGAGAACCCGGACATCCTCGCCTGGGTGGCGCAGCAGAAAAAGGCGCCCTTCTGCGTCGGCTTCGCGGCCGAGAGCCGGGACCTCGCGGCGAACGCGAGGCGCAAGCTCGCGCGCAAGCGCGTTCCGCTGATCGCGGCCAACCTGGCGCAGAAGGCGCTCGGCGCCGACGAGAACGCGATCACCCTGTTCGACCGGCGCGGCACGCACCCGCTCGGGCGCGGGCCGAAGATCGAGCTCGCGCGCAAGCTCGTCGCCCACGTCGCCGGCATGCTCGCCAGAGAAAAGCGCTAGCGTGCGGCGCCTGGACGTCAAGATCCTCGACGAGAGGATCCGGCAAATGCCGCCGAGATACGCCACCGCCGGCGCGGCGGGCCTGGATTTGAGAGCCTGCATCGAAAAGCCTCTCGAGCTGGGGCCCGGCGAAAGCCAGCTGGTTTCCGCGGGGATCGCGATCCATCTCGACGACCCCGGCTACGCGGCGGTGATCCTGCCGCGCTCGGGGCTGGGCGCGAAGCACGGCATCGTGCTCGGCAACCTGGTCGGCCTGATCGATTCCGACTACCAGGGGCCGGTGACGATCTCCGTGTGGAACCGCGGCAGCGCGCCGTTCACCATCCGGCCGCTGGACCGCATCGCGCAGCTGGTGGTGGTGCCGGTGGCGCAGGTCGAGCTCAACGTGGTCGAGGACTTCACGGCCTCGGACCGCGGCGCCGGCGGCTTCGGCAGTACCGGAAGCTAGCCCAGGGAATCAGCCCAGATCGTACGGGCCCAATTCCAGGCGAAGCTGGCCTCGGCCTCGCTGCGCGCCGCAGACACGCCGCCCGCCCCCTTTACCGGCGAGAGCGTCTTGCCGTCCCATTGGTGCACCGAGGAGACGCGGATCGCCTCCTTCTGCGAGACAAAGCTGTAGCAGGTATTGATGATCTTCACCGGCGCGGGCGTGCGCCCGCCGAGCATCTCGACGATTGCCGCCGCCGCGATCTTGGCATGGTTGTTGGCCATGCTGCCCGACTTGGGCATGAGCGGCGCGGACAGCGTCGCGTCGCCCAGCACGTGTATCCCCGGCGCCGCCTTCGATTCCATCGTGCGCCAGTCGACGTCGCACCAGCGGTTGTTGGTGGTGATGAGCCCCGCCTTCTGCGCGATGTCGCCCGCGCGATGCGGCGGCACGACGTTGAGCACATCAGCCTTCACGTCCTCGACCTCGAGCTTGAGCGTCATGGACTTGCCGTCGACGCCGATCGCCTTGGCGCCGCCGCGGTACTCCAGCACGCCCTTGTAGAGGTCGGCCCAGGCGCGCTTGAACAGCGGGCCCTTCGAGGTCACGTCCGGGTTGGCGTCCAGCACCAGGAGCTTGGAGCGCGGCTTCGCCTGCTTGAGGTACGCGGCGATCATGCTGGCGCGCTCGTACGGCCCCGGCGGGCAGCGGTAGGGCGCGAGCGGGATCGACAGCACGACCACGCCGCCGTCGCGCATCGCCTCGAGCTGGCGGCGCAGGGCGACGGTCTGCGGGCCCGCCTTCCAGGCGTGCAGCACGCGCCCTGCCTGCATCGCCGCTTCGTAGCCCTGGACCTCGCCGAACATGAAATCGATCCCGGGCGAGACGATCAGGCGCTCGTAGCCGATGTCGCCGCCGCTCGCGAGGCGCACCGTCTTCCTCGCCGCGTCGATCCCGACTGCCTCGTCGCGCACGACCTGCACGCCGTGCGCGCTCAAGCCCCCGTAGCCGTGACTGATGTCCGGCATGCCGGCGTAACCCGCCAGCACCAGGTTGGAGATCGGGCAGGAGGTGAAGCCGCCCTCGCGCTCGATCAGCACGACATCGATCGCGGGATTCCAGAGCCGGAGATACTTCGCTGCGGTGGCGCCGCCGAAGCCGCCGCCGATCACCACGACGCGCGCCTTCGAGGGCGCAGTGGTGGCGCAGCCGGCGAGGGAAATCGCGCCGGCGAGCTTGAGGAAATCGCGTCTTTTCATGGCCTCACCTCTTCTGCGCGGCGAACCATGCCGCCATCGCGTCGATCTCGGAGTCGCTGTAGCCCTTGGCGATCTGGTGCATCACCGTCCCCGGCC
>JBFLYF010000192.1:0-6144 GCA_040756795.1 Pseudomonadota bacterium | reverse complement strand
TGAGTTGACGGCAGAAATACGTGCCATTCGCACGCCTGAACTGTTCATCTGCGTGGACCACGAGGGCGGGCGCGTGCAGCGCTTTCGCGAAGGCTTCACCGTGCTGCCGCCGATGCGTACGCTCGGCACGCTCTGGGAGCGCGATCGCGACGCCGGACGGCGTTGCGCGAAAGCGGTCGGCTACGCCGCCGCGGCGGAACTGGCGGCCCACGGCCTGGACTTCAGCTTCGCGCCGGTGCTCGACCTCGACTACGGCACGAGCTCGGTGATCGGCGACCGGGCGCTGCACTACGATCCCAACGCCGTGGGCGCGCTCGGCGCCGAGCTCGTCAAGGGCTTCGCCGCGGGCGGCATGAAGGCGGTCGGCAAGCATTTCCCCGGCCACGGCTTCGCCGCGATCGACTCGCACGTCGGCGTGCCGCGCGACGAGCGCGAGGTGGCCGCGATCATGAAAAAGGACGTCGCGCCCTACAGGGTCGCAATCGAGGCGGGTCTGGCCGGCGTCATGCCCGCGCACGTCATCTACCCGAAAGCCGATGCCGAGCCGGCCGGCTACTCCAGGTACTGGCTGCAGGACGTGCTGCGCAAGAAGCTCGGCTTCGACGGCCTCATCTTCAGCGACGACCTCTCGATGGAAGGCGCGAGCACCGCCGGCGGCATCCCCGAGCGCGCGAGGGCGGCGCTCGCCGCCGGCTGCGACATCGTGCTCCTCTGCAAGGACCCCGCGGGCCAGGACGCGCTCCTCGAATCGCTGGCTTGCGTTCGTCTGGAAAAGCCCGAGAGAGTGGAGCGCATGCGGCACCAAGGCGGCCGCGACCTGAGAAAGAGTATCGCTTACCGCGAAGCGCTCGCGTCGCTGGCGGAAATGGGGCAGATGACGGCCTGATGGCCGGAGCGAGGTTACGCGCCGCGCAGCCGGGCGTCGGCGAGGCTGCGGAAGAATTCCTCGTGGTCGCGCAGGTCGAGCAGGAAGCGCTGCTCGGCTTCCGGAAGGCTGTCGAGCGGGAGCCGGTTGCGCAGCCTTTGCAGGCCGTTGAGGACTTCGCGCAGGCGTTCGATGCTGGAGCCTTCCACGAAGGCCCTGATCTGACTTCTGGTCAAGCTGAACGCTACGCGCGCTCCATGTAGGAGCCGTCGTTGGTGCTGACCTTGATTTTCTCGCCCTGGGCGATGAAGGGCGGGACCTGGACGACGAGGCCGGTCTCGGTCTTGGCCGCCTTGAAGGTGTTGGTGGCGGTCGCGTTCTTGATGCCGGGCTCGGTCTCCTTGACCGTGAGGACGACGGTGGGCGGGAGCTCCAGGCCGATCGGGCGCTCGTTGTAGAAGTTGATCTGCACGTCGGCGTTGGGCAGGAGGTAGCCCGACTGGCCCTCGAGGAAGTCGGCCGGCAGGCGCAGCTCCTCGTAGCTTTCCTTGTCCATGAAGACGTAGTTCTCGCCGTCCTGGTAGGAGAAGGTCATCTCGCGCGGCTCTACGAAGGCGCGCTCTACCTTGTCTTCCGTGCGGAAGCGCTGGTTGGTCTTCGTGCCGGACTCGATGTCCTTCATCTCGACTTGCATGAACGCGCCGCCGCGGCCGCCGACGTGGACGTGGTAGCTCTTCAGGACACGCCAGACGCGCTTGTTCCATTCCAGCAGGTTGCCGGGGCGGATTTCTACGGCTTCGACCTTTGCCATGACGTTGCGGGCTCTGCGAAAAAGGCGCGAATTTTACACCATTTATAATGGCTTATCGTGTTCGAGCCGAAGTCTTTCGTCGCCGGCCTGCCCAATCTCCCGGGCGTGTACCGCATGCTCGGCGCCGCGGGCGAGGCGCTCTACGTGGGCAAGGCGGGCGACCTGAAGAAGCGCGTGGGGTCGTATTTCCAGAAGCAGGACCAGAGCCCGCGCATCCGCATGATGCTCGAGCAGGTGGCCTCGATCGAGGTGACGGCGACCCGCTCGGAAGGCGAGGCGCTGCTGCTCGAGAACAACCTCATCAAGAGCCTCGCGCCGCGCTACAACATCCTGTTCCGGGACGACAAGTCGTATCCCTACCTGATGGTGAGCGGGCACGAGTTCCCGCGCCTCGGCTTCCACCGCGGGGCGAAGGACGGGCGCAGCCGCTATTTCGGCCCGTTCCCGCACGCCCACGCGGTGCGCGAGAGCATCCAGCTGCTGCAGCGCGTCTTCCGGCTGCGCACCTGCGAGGACACGGTGTTCCAGAACCGCTCGCGGCCGTGCCTGCTGCACCAGATCCGGCGCTGCAGCGCGCCCTGCACCGGGCTGATCACGCGCGACGCCTATGCCGGGGACGTGCGCAACGCCGAGCTGTTCCTGGAGGGGCGCGAGGACGATCTGATCGAGCTTCTGAGCAGGAAGATGAAAAGCGCGTCGGACGCACGGCGTTACGAGGAGGCGAGCGGTTTCCGCGACCGGGTGCGCGCCCTGTCGAGCGTCCAGGCGCGCCAGTACGTCGAGTCCGAGCGCGGCGTGGACGCGGACGTGGTCGCCTGCGCGCTCGAGGCGGGCGCCGCCTGCGTCAACCTCGTCATGATCCGCGCCGGCCGGCACGTGGGCGACCGCAGCTTCTTCCCGCAGAATGCGGCGAACGCCGAGGCCGCGGAGATCGTGGAAGCCTTCCTGGATCAGCATTACATCGAGCAGCCTCGCCCGCCTATCGTGATCACGGCGGAAAGGAACCTTCAAGGCGAAAGAAAAGTCTGGCTGGAGATGGCGTTGAAAAATGCCAGCCTTTCGCTGGCGCAGCGCGCGCGCGAGCGCTCCACGCAGGAGAACCGCATCGCCGCGCTGCGCGAGGCGCTCGGCCTGCCCGAGACCGCGCAGCGCATCGAATGCTTCGACGTCAGCCACACCATGGGCGAGGCGGCGGTCGCCTCCTGCGTGGTCTACGACCGGCACGCGCTGCAGAAGTCGGAGTACCGGCGCTTCAACCTGCGCAGCCTCGCGCCCGGGGACGACTACGCGGCGATGCGCCAGGCGCTCGCGCGCCGCTACCAGCGCGTCTCGGCCGGGGAGGGGAAGGTGCCCGACCTGATCCTGATCGACGGCGGCCGCGGCCAGCTGAACGCGGCGCGCGCCGCGCTCGCCGAGCTGGGCCTGAGCGACCTCGGCGTGCTCGGCGTCGCCAAGGGGCCGGAGCGCAAGCCGGGGCTGGAAGAGCTGGTGCTCGAGGCCGAGGGCCAGTCGCTGCGGCTGCCGCCGCAGCATCCGGGGCTGCACCTCATCCAGAGCATCCGCGACGAGGCGCACCGCTTCGCGATCGTGGGGCACCGCGCCAGGCGGGAGAAGGCGCGCACCACCTCGCCGCTCACCGAGATCCCGGGCATCGGCGCCCGGCGGCGGCAGCGGCTGCTGGCGCACTTCGGCGGCTTGCAGGGCGTGCAGGCCGCGGCAGTCGACGAGCTGGCCAAGGTGAACGGCGTCGGCCGCGACCTCGCCGAGAAGATCTACCGCCACCTGCACGCCTGAGGCCGATGCCGCTCAACCTGCCCAACGTCATCACGCTGCTCCGGGTGCTGCTGATCCCGCTGATCGTGGGGATCTTCTACGTGCCGGAGGACGTGGTGTCCTACGTCAACAAGAACCTCGTCGCCACCGCGGTGTTCATCCTCGCCGCGGTCACCGACTGGCTGGACGGCTACCTCGCGCGCCGGCTGCAGCAGATTTCCGCCTTCGGCGCCTTTCTCGACCCGGTGGCCGACAAGCTGGTGGTGATCGGCGCGCTGATCGTGCTGCTGGCGCTGGGGCGCGTGGAGATGGTGGTGGGCCTGATCATCATCGGCCGCGAGGTGGCGATCTCGGCGCTGCGCGAATGGATGGCGCTGATCGGGCAGTCGAAGAACGTGGCGGTCGCCTTCATCGGCAAGGTGAAGACCGCGAGCCAGATGATCGCGATCCCGCTGCTGCTGTACGAGGACGAGCTGTTCGGCGTCAGCTGCCAGGCGCTCGGCACGGTGCTGATCAACGTCGCCGCGATCCTCACCGTGGTGTCGATGATCTACTACCTGCGCCGCGCGATGCCGCACCTCGCGCGATGAGCTATAATCCGCCTCCCGGCACGCGGGAATAGCTCAGTTGGTAGAGCGCAACCTTGCCAAGGTTGAGGTCGCGAGTTCGAGACTCGTTTCCCGCTCCAGATTCCAGCGGGGGAAGGCGAGGGGCCTTCCCCCTTTTTGCGCGGTTGACGCCGCCGGCGGGGTGGCAGAGTGGTCATGCAGCGGCCTGCAAAGCCGTGGACGCCGGTTCGATTCCGACCCCCGCCTCCACCTCCCTTGACCCCCGTCAAGGGGCCGCGCCGCGGACGGCGTAGCCTGCGACGGGATGGAGAACCTGCAGATCGCGGCATGGCTGCGTGAAGCGGCCGGGCTCCTGGAAGAGCAGGGCGCAAACCCTTACAGCGTAGCCGCCTACCGCCGCGCCGCCGACACGGTGGAGGAACTCCCGCAGTCGCTGCGCGAGATCTTCGACATCCGCGGACGCGCGGGGCTGCAGGCGCTTCCCGGCGTCGGCAGCGGGATCGCTGCCGCGATCGCGGAGATGCTGAGCAGCAACGCCTGGAGCCGGCTGGCGCGGCTGCGCCGGATCGTGCGGACGCCGCCCGCTATGCTGCGAGCGCGCTAGACCGGATCCGCGCCACGCCCGCGGCGGCGAGCTCGCTCCAGGCGCGCGCGAGCGAGCCCTCGAGATCGATCGCCCGGCTGGCATCCTCGATCACCGCGGCCTCGAAGCCCGCGGCGCGCGCATCGAGCGCCGTCCAGGCGACGCAGTAGTCGGTGGCGAGGCCGCAGACGTAGAGCCTGCGCAGGCCGCGCTCGCTCAGGTAGCCGGCGAGCCCGGTGCGCGTCGCGCGGTCGGCCTCCACGAACGCCGAGTAGCTGTCGACCTCGCGATGGTGGCCCTTGCGCACCACGAGCTGGGCGTGGGGCAGGGCGAGATCCCGGTGCAGCTCGGCGCCGCGCGTGCCCTGCACGCAGTGATCCGGCCAGAGCACCTGCTCGCCGTAGGCGAGCGCGATGCGCTCGAACGGCTTCTTCCCCGGGTGGGAGGAAGCGAACGAGGCATGGCCGCGCGGGTGCCAGTCCTGCGTCAGCACGACATTGCCGAAGCGCGTTCCGAGCCGGTTGATGACCGGCACCACCTCGTCGCCGCGCGCCACCGCGAGCGCGCCGCCGGGCATGAAGTCGTACTGCACGTCGACCACGATCAGGCAGGCGTCACGCATCGCAGTATTGATCTTACTCAATCCGCTTTGCGTGGAATGGCTTATTTTCCAAAGGCATGAGACGCCGGCGTATCGTGATCGCGGGCGCGGCGGGGCGGGACTTCCACAATTTCAACATGGTCTACCGCGCCGCGCCGGAGGCCGAGGTCGTGGCGTTCACCGCCGCGCAGATTCCCGGCATCGAGAACCGCCGCTACCCGCCCGAGCTCGCCGGGCCGCGCTATCCGCACGGGATTCCGATCGTCGCCGAGACCGAGCTCGAGAGCCTGCGGCCGGACTGCGTGGTGTTCGCCTACAGCGACGTGCGCCACGAGGAGGTGATGCACCTCGCTTCGCGCGCGCTCGCGCTCGGCGCCGATTTCGAGCTGCTCGGGCCCGAGCGCACCATGATCGGCGCCGCGGCGCCCGTGATCGCCGTGTCGGCGGTGCGCACCGGTGCGGGCAAGAGCACCGTGGCGCGCTGGCTGGCGAAGCTGCTGCGCTCGCGCGGCCAGCGCGTGGCGGTGGTGCGCCATCCCATGCCGTACGGCGACCTGGCGAAGCAGGCGGTGCAGCGTTTCGCCTCGCGCGCCGACCTGGAGCGCGCCGGCTGCACGCTCGAGGAGCGCGAAGAGTACGAGCCGCACCTGGAGGCCGGGAGCACGGTGCACGCCGGCGTCGACTACGAGCGTGTGGCGGCGCAGGCGAGCGCCGAGGCCGACGTCATCGTCTGGGATGGCGGCAACAACGATTTTCCCTTCTTGCGGCCGCAGCTGCACATCGTGCTCGCCGACGCCCTGCGGCCGGGCGATGCCACGCGCTACCACCCGGGCGAAACCTGCCTGCGCATGGCCGACGTCGTGGTCGTGACCAAGGTCGATTTCGCTACGCCTGCGCAGACGCAGGAGGCGGTGGCGCGCGCGCTGCGCACCAATACGGACC
>JBFLYF010000191.1:0-6155 GCA_040756795.1 Pseudomonadota bacterium | reverse complement strand
TGACGTACACCGCCTGCGCATCGTCGCCCTCGCGCTGCAGCCAGCCGAGCGCGAGCAGGGCATCGAGCAGGTCGCGCGCCGCGTCGGGTGTCAGCCCGAGCGAGCCCGCCAGCCGCGCGGCGGTGCGCGGCCCCCTGCCCAGTTCGGCGAAGACGCCCAGCTGCTGTCCGGCGGCGAGCGCACGCGAGGACCACAGGTCCAGTGAATCCTTGAGCAGCGGATCGGGCGAGACACCCCAGCCCGCCGCCGTCGCCCGCGCGCTCACCGGCCTGGCGGAAGCTGGCGCTGCGTCAGCCACCAAGCCGCCGCCTGCCCGCGCGAGCGCAGGTTCAGCTTGTCGAGGATGTTGGCCACGTGGCGCTTGACGGTGTGCGGGCTGAGCGCCAGCGTGCGGGCGATCATCTTGTTGCTGTCGCCGGCGGCGATGCGTTCCAGCACCTCGCGCTCGCGGCTGCTCAGCGAGACGAGCGACGGCGCGGCGGCAGGCACCGGCGCCTCGCCCGTGCGGCGGGCACGGTCGAGCGCCGCCAGCAGCAGCTGCTGGACGGCCTGGCTGATCTGCTCCACCACCTCGGCATCGACGACGTGGGGGTGGAAGGCGGCGCGCGGCAGCGCCAGGGGCGGCAAGGGGGTCGGCATGGCGATGAATCCGTGCGGTGGGTTCTTCGGGCGGCCGATCGACACGGCCGCGGTGTGTGGGGCCGGACTGTAGGGAGACGTGCGGCGGCGCGGAATGCTCAAAAAGAGACGGCTCTTTTTGAGACCCCGCGCATCGCTGCCAAGGGCTCAGGCTGCCCAGGGCGGGGTGAAGGCCGGTCCGTCGCCGATCTCCGCCTGCCCGCCCACAGGCAGCACGGCCAGCGCGCGAAACGGCCGCGAGGCCGTGTTCGACAGGGCCAGTGTCTGGCCGGCTGCGACGACCAGCGCGCTGCCGGCGGCCAGCTCGTGACGCTGGCCGTCGATCTCGACGACGGCGCTGCCCTCGAGGGCGACGAAGGTCTCTTCGCGCGTCAGGCGATGGGGCGAGCCCGCCACCCCGGGTTCGACCGTGACCTCCCAGACGGCGTTCTCGCGGGCACCGCGGCGCGGGGAGGACAAGGTGGTGAAGGCAATGCCGGGCAGGCTGAAGGTCGGGGCGTCGCTGCGGAACAGCAGGGTCATGGCTGCACTCCTGTATAGTTAACCAAAGTTTATTAACCATGGCTAATCATGTCAAGCACTGAACCCCTGGACTTCGGTGTCCTGTTGAACGTGGCCTTCGGCGCGTTCAAGGAGGCCCTCGACGCCGACCTCGCCTCGGCCGGGTTCGACGACATCGGCGCATCGTTCGGCTACGTCCTGCGCCTGCTGCACGTGGCGCCCTGCAACCTGAGCGAACTGGCGGCGCAGCTCGGGATGAGCGCACCGGGAGCGCTGAAGGTCGTCGACGACATGGTCGCCAAGGGCTATGTGTCGCGGACCGTCGATGCGGACGATCGACGCGTCAAGCGGCTCGAACTCACCGAGCGGGGGCGTGCGGCGCTGGGCCGCGCGCGGGCCTTCCACGAGAAGTACGAGCAGGCGCTGGTCCAGCGGCTCGGGGCGCGCCAGGTGTCTGCCGCGCGCAAGCTGCTGGAGGCCATGGCGGCCGCCCATGGCGAGCGGACCGGCCGACTGCCGCGTCCCGCCTAGACCGCCTCAGCGCCTGGCCTTGCCCGCCGCCGAGCGGCGCCGCCAGTACTGGAACTCGTCTTCGTTGAACTCGATGTCCAGTTCCTGGATGCGTTCCTGCAGCCGCTCCTGCACCTGGCTGACGGCCTGGTTGTAGACGAGCGGGCCGATCTCCTCGAGGAAGAAGCTCAGGAGGGCGCTGGCGCCGATGTTGCCGATGCGCTGGTCGAGCTCTTCGCTGAAGTAGCGCTCGATGGAGGCCACGGCCTGGTTCCGCGCCTCCCGGTTCAGCTCAATGGTCATGTGCGACTCCCTGGCAGGAGCGCGCATTGTCCTTCGCCGTGGAAGGCGCCGCGCGCGGCAGCGCCTAGCCGGGCCGATGCAGCGCGCAGAGCTTGTTCCCGTCCGGATCGCGCACGTAGGCCAGGTACAGGGCGCCGAGCTTCCCGTCGCGCAGGCCAGGAGGTTCTTCGATCGAGGTGCCGCCGTGGGCGATGGCGGTGTCGTGGAACTGCTTCACCTGCTCGGGCGAGCTGCACTTGAAGCCGATGGTGCCGCCATTGGCCGCGGTGGCGGGTTCGCCGTTGATGGGCTCGCTGATGCAGAACGAGCAGCCGTCGTGCCGGTAGAACAGGCGCGTCTGCCCGGTGGCGTTCTGGTTGCGATGCGGCGCCCCGGCGCCGAGAACGGCCAGCACCGCGTCATAGAAGCGCTGGGCGCGTTCCAGGTCGTTGGTCCCGACCATCACATGACTGAACATTCAGGTGTCTCCGGTGGCGTGAATGAAGCGATGCGCTCAGCCCGGCGCGGCGGGATCGCTCGGCGTGAGCGATGAGTGGTGCGTGAGGATCTTCCACGATCCATGCCGCAAAGCGAGGACGATCGTGAATCTCGCTGGCAGCGCGCGGCATTGTCCTGCCATGACGGCGCGAAGAAGGTAGGCGCCCGACGCGATGGCGACGGGGCCCAGTGGCTGGAGCCTGAATGCCTGCAATTCGGCACTCGCCTGCATGCCGGGCTCGAACGCGCGCACAAAATAGTCCCGCAGGCCTTGCGGCGAAGTGATCAGGCTCGGGGAGAAGGTGCCCCACAGGACCGCATCGTCGGCGTAGAGGCTGCAGATGCGGTCCAGGTCCCGGGCGTTGAAGGCGTCCACCCAACGCGACAGCACGTCGCGGGGATCGGCGTTCGGCGGTTCGGTCACGGCGTGCGGGTGGCTGCTGCGGGGGAAGCGTGGTCGCGGGGGCGGGTCGCTAGACTGGCTCGATGTCGCGCCGTGAAGCACGCCACCACCACCGAGTCTATGTCGTCGAACTGTCCGACCGGGTTTGGAACGAGCCCGGCTTTCGCAAGGCCAACCCGGACTACCGGCTCGGCAAGCCCTTCGTCTACGTCGGCATGACGGGGCTGGACCCTGACCTGCGCTTCGACAGGCACAAGGCCGGCATCCAGGCCAATCGCTTCGTCCGCGACTATGGCCTGCGCCTGCTGCCGCAGCTCTACGAGGTCTACAACCCGATGCCCTACGAAGCCGCGCGCGAGATGGAAGTGGAGCTGGCCATCGGCCTGCGCGAGGCGGGCTACGGCGTGTGGCAGGCCTGAGCGGGGCGTCGAATCAGGCGGTGGTTGTGCCTCGGTCGAGCGTCTTCTAGGATGGATGGCGGCACGGCAGGCTCCGTGCCGTTCGCACGGTCTGGCCCGATGCACATCACCAGGAGATGCCCATGTCGGAATCCGCATCGCCCGCGGCGCCTTGAAGGCGCAGACGCGATGAACGAGAGCGCTCGCAAGGCCCGGCTCTTCCTCGGCTTCGCCATCGTGCTTCTGCTCTTCCGGTCGGAGACGGTGGTGGCTCACCAGCGCCTGCCGAGTCCGGCATCGCCCTATGTGTGGGCGCTGCTCGGCGGCGGTGCGCTCGTGTGCCTGGGCCTGGCCGCCCGGTTCCATTCACGATCGAAGTCCGAGTGACCGCCGTGGCCGAGACCCCGCCCGCCGTCCGCAGCATCCGGCCCGATCGCGAGGTCCAGTCGCTGCAGCGCCTGCCGTACTTCGTCGGCATCTCCGGCCAGACGGTGAACGCCAGCGGGCTGTCCATGCACCTGGTGGTGATCCCTCCGGGGGCGCGGTCGGAACCGCATGTGCACATCGGCTACGAGACAGGCATCTACGTGCTCGAGGGCGAGGTGCTCACGCGCTGGGGCGCGGCGCTGGAACACGAGGTGGTCAGCCGCGCCGGCGAGTTCCTCTTCATCCCGCCGGGTGTTCCGCACGAGGCGATCAACCTCAGCGCCACGCAGCCGGCCCGCGCGGTGGTGGCGCGCAATGACCCGGCCGAGCAGGACAAGGTGCAGCCCTTCGCGCGGCCGATCGCATGAACCGCCCCGTCGATTCCGAAGCCCGCAAGCGGCGCGACGCTGCCATCCGCTCGCAGGACGAAGCGATCGCCGAGCACCTCGCGCAGGCCCAGCGATCCGGTGAGTTGCGCAGCGCGCCGAGCTTCGGCAAGCCGCTGGCCGAGGCCGAGGGCTGGTCGGAGACGCCCACCGAATTCCGCCTGCCGTTCAAGATCCTCAAGAACGCCGGCGTGCCGCCGCCCGAGATCGAGATGTTCCACCAGCGCGCCGCGCTGCGCGAACGGCTGGCCGCCGCGGCATCGGAAGACGAGCGGCGGGCGATTGCCGCCCGGCTCAGCGAGCTCGAGCAGGCCATCGCGCTGCGCCTGGAGGGCATGCGCGCCAGCGGCCGGCTGTAGCGGCCGCCGCCGGCGGCTGCGTGACGCCCGCGCGCACCGAACCGTCACAACGGCGCCATCTGCCGTTCCTAGCCTGCGGCTCCTGCCTTCACTTCCGGAGCCCTGTCATGTCCGATTCCCTTGCGCTTGACCGCCGCCGCTTCCTCCAGTTCGGCACCGCCGCCGCCGGCAGCTTCGCCGCGCCCGCGCTGATCGCGGCTGATGCCAGCCGCCCCAATGCGCTGCAAGGCGTGCAGTTCGGCGATCCGTCCGACGGCCGCCTGCTGGTGTGGAGCCGCAGCGACCGCGCCTCGCGCATGGTGGTCGAGTGGAGCCTCGATGCACGCTTCACGAATGCGACCCGCCTCGTCGGCCCCTATGCGCTCGAGGGCAGCGACTTCACCGCGCGCCAGGATCTGTTCGGCCTGCCGGAGAACCGCGAGGTGTTCGTGCGCGTGACGTTCCAGTCGCTGGCCAACGACCGCGCGCTGTCGGAGCCGGTCACCGGCCGCGTCGTCACGCTGCCCGCAAACCGCGACGACGAGGGCTGGCACCGCGGCCACGGCCGCGGCAGCGACATCCGCTTCGTCTGGGGCGGTGACACGGCCGGCCAGGGCTGGGGCATCAACCCCGACTTCGGCGGCATGAAGATCTACGAGAGCATGCGCCAGCGCCAGCCGCGCTTCTTCATCCACAGCGGCGACACCGTGTATGCCGACGGCCCGATCCGCGAGTCGGTCACCGCCGAGGGTGGCCAAGTGTGGCGCAACATCGTCACGCCCGAGGTGAGCAAGGTCGCCGAGACGCTCGACGAGTTCCGCGGCCGCTACCGCTACAACCTGCTCGATGCCAACGTGCGCCGATTCAATGCCGAGGTGCCGCAGATCTGGCAGTGGGACGACCACGAGGTGACCAACAACTGGTCGGATTCGAAGGACCTCTCGGCCGACACCCGCTACACCGAGAAGAACGTGCCGCTGCTGATCGCCCGTGGCACGCGCGCCTTCCTCGACTACGCGCCGATGCGGCCCTTCGATGCGCGCGAGGCGCAGCGCGTCTACCGCCGCTTCAGCCACGGGCCACTGCTCGACGTCTTCGTGATCGACATGCGCAGCTACCGCGGCCCGAACACCGACAACCTGCAGCCGGTGCCCGGCGCCGACACGGCCTTCCTCGGCCGCGAGCAGCTGGAGTGGCTCAAGCGCGGCCTGGCGAAGTCACGCGCGGTGTGGAAGGTGATCGCCGCCGACATGCCGATCGGCCTGAACGTCGGCGACGGCAACACGCCGGCCGGCGTGCCGCGCTGGGAAGCCATCGCCAACGGCAATGCCGGCGGGCCGCTCGGCCGCGAGCTGGAGATCGCCGAGCTGCTGCGCTTCATCCGCCAGCAGCGCGTGCGCAACACCGTG
Source organism: Pseudomonadota bacterium (assembly GCA_040756795.1). Taxonomy (GTDB): domain Bacteria; phylum Pseudomonadota; class Gammaproteobacteria; order Burkholderiales; family SG8-39; genus RBG-16-66-20. Next base: position 365 of record JBFLYF010000191.1, on the reverse strand, counting down.
TGGCTGACCGCCGACGTGCACTACTGCGCCGCGCACTACTACGACCCGCAGCGCGCCGCGTTCAACGATTTCGACGGCTTCTGGGAGTTCGTCTCCGGCCCGCTGAATGCCGGCAGCTTCGGCCCCAACACGCTGGACGGCACCTTCGGCCCGCAGGTGGTGTTCTTCAAGGCGCCGCCGGCTGGGCAGGTGAACCTGTCGCCGCTGTCGGGGCTGCAGTTCTTCGGTGAGGTCAACATCGATGCGCGCAGCGCCGCGATGACGGTCGACCTGCGCGACCTCGCCGGCGCCTCGGTGTTCAGCAAGACGCTGGCACCGCGCTTCGGCTGAGGCATGGGCATCGGGCCGCCACGCGGCGGCCCCGC
>JBFLYF010000190.1:0-6172 GCA_040756795.1 Pseudomonadota bacterium | reverse complement strand
GGCGCGCGCAGGCGCGGCGCAGGTCCGCGTTGCCCGCGATCAGGTTCAGGGCGTCGGCGTCCAGCACGCAGGGCAGGTCGCTCGCGAGCGCCGCGGCGAGCAGCGTTTCGGCGCGCTCGCTCTGGCCGAGGCCCGGGCCGATCACGACCGCATCCAGGTCGAGGCCGAGCGCGTCGTCGGCATGGCGCAGCATCAGCTCGGGCGCGCCGGGATCGAAAAGCGCTTCCTGGAGCAGGCCCAGATACACCCTTCCGGCTCCCAGCTCGAGCGCCGCGCGCCCCGCGAGCAGCGCGGCGCCGGTCATCCCCGCGGCGCCGCCGATGATGCCGAGCGAGCCCGCCATGCCCTTGTGGAAGTTGCGCGGCCGGCGCCTGAGGACATTGGAGAAGAGCGACGGCTCCGCAATCCAGCCGTTCGCCGTCCCCATGGACGAAGGCTGAAGGGAAAGGTCCGCGACGCTGACCTGCCCGCAGTGGTCCGGCCCGTCGAGCGTGAGCAGCCCGGGCTTCAGGCCGACGAAGGTGAGGGTGTGCGTGGCGCGGATCGCGTGCCCGAGCTTCTGCCCGGTGTCGGAGGCGATGCCGCTCGGGATGTCGAGCGCGAGCAGCGGGCAGCGCTGCGCGTTGGCGTACTCGATCAGCCGCGCATACGGGCCCTCGACGGGTCGTGTCAGCCCGATGCCGAAAAGCCCGTCGACCACCAGGCTCCATTGGGTTTTCTCCGGGATCTCCTTCTCGCTCGCTGCAACGCAAACCCGGTAAAACCTCTCCTGCAGGATCCTCGCGGCGATCCTCGCGTCGCCGCCGTTGTTGCCGGGGCCGGCGAGGACCAGCACGTCCTTCGACTTGTCGCCCGCGAGCTGCGCGGCGAGCTCGGCCGCGGCGGCGCCGGCGCGCTCCATGAGGGGCGGGGAGACCTTGCCCGCTTCCTCCTCGATGCGGCGGATCTCGGCGGTGGGAAAAATGGGTTGTGGCATCTCAGCGCAGCAGCTCGTATTTTCCGCCCTTTTCCAGGGCCCGCAGGTACGCGGGGCGGGCGTGGATCTTCTGCAGGAACGCCCACAGCTTCGGCCGACTCTCGGTGAGGCCGCGGCGCGCCGCCGCGGCCTCGAGCGGGAAGCTCATCTGGATATCGGCGGCGCTGAAGGCGTCGCCCGCGAACCACTCGTGCCGCGCGAGCTCGGTTTCCATGAAGTCCAGGTTGCGCTGCAGGTTCGGCAGCACCATCAGGCTCTTGACCTGCCTCGCGACGGCGCGCGCGACCGGCCGCGCGAAGAAAGGCATGCCCCTGCCGCTCTCGACGCGGTCGAAGATGAGCTTGAGCAGCAGCGGCGGCATCGCCGTGCCCTCGGCGAAGTGCATCCAGTAGACATAGCGGAGATGCTCGGGGCTTCCGACAGGGGGAAGAAGTCCTTCTCCGTACCTCGAAACCAGATACTCCAGAATCGCTCCGGACTCCGCGAGCCGCAGCTGCCCATCCTCGATCACCGGTGACTTGCCAAGCGGGTGCACGGCGCGCAGCTCGGGCGGGGCGAGCATGGTCTTGGCGTCACGCTGGTAACGCTTCACCTCGTAGGGCACGCCGAGCTCCTCGAGCAGCCACAGCACGCGCTGCGAACGCGAGTTGTTGAGGTGGTGGACGACGATCACGGCGCGGCGCTTACTTCTTCGTCACGCCGAGCAGCAGGTCGGGCAGCCAGGTGGCGAGCTGGGGGAAGAGCACGACGGCGAGGACGCACACCAGCATGACGCAGAAGAAAGGGATCGACGCCAGCGCCACGTAGTGGCTGTCGCGCCCGCTCATCGTCTGCAGAACGAACAGGTTGAAGCCGACCGGGGGCGTGATCTGGGCGATCTCGACCAGCACGACGATGAAGATGCCGAACCAGATCAGGTCGAAGCCGGCGGCCTCGACCATCGGCAGCACGATCGTCATCGTGAGCACGATCATCGAAATGCCGTCGATCGCCATGCCGAGGAGCAGGTAAATGGCCGCGAGCACCGCGATCAGCCCATAGGGGTTGACGTTGAGCGACACCACCCATTCCGCGAGCGCGCGGGGGATGCCGGTGAACGCCATCGCCGAGCTGAGGAACGAGGCTCCGGCGAGGATGAAGAGGATCATGCACGACAGCCGTGTCGCCCCCATGAGGCTCGACTGGAAGCTCGCCCAGCTGAGCGAGCGGCTCCACCAGGCGATGCCGAGCGCGCCCAGCACGCCGAACGCGGCCGCCTCGGTGGCGGTCGCGTAGCCGGTGAACATCACGCCCATGATGAAGGCGATGAGGACGAGGCAGGGAATGAGGTTGCGCGCGCGGCGGACGCGCTCGCCCAGCGTCATTCGTTCCACCTGCTGCGGCGTCTTGTCGGGATTGAGCAGCGCCCAGGCCACGATGGTGCCGGAGAAAAGCGCGATCAGCAGGATGCCGGGCAGCACACCGGCGAGGAACATCTTGAGGATCGAGACTTCGGCGGCGACCGCATACACGATCATGATGATCGAGGGCGGAATCAGCAGGCCCAGCGTTCCCGCGCCGCACAGCGAGCCGAGGCACATGCGCTCGTCGTAGCCGCGCTTCCTCAGCTCCGGGAGCGCGACCTTGCCGATGGTGGCGCAAGTCGCCGCCGAGGAGCCGGAGACCGCGGCGAAGATGCCGCAGCCGAAGATGTTGACGTGCATGAGACGCCCCGGGAGCCAGCCGAGCCAGGGCGCCAGCCCCTCGAACATCTCCTCGGAGAGCCGGGTGCGGAAGAGGATCTCGCCCATCCACACGAACAGCGGCAGCGCCGCCAGGGTCCACGAGGCGCTCGAGCCCCAGAACGACTGGAACAGATTGACCTCGGGCGGCGAGGAGGTGAAGAACTGCAGCCCCGTCCAGGCCACGATGCTCATCGCCATCGCGATCCACAAGCCGCCCGCCAGCAGCGCGAGCAGCAGCACCAGCAGGATCGAGGCGACGGCGAGCGTGCCCATCACAGGTGATCGCTGAAGTCGGCCTGCGCGCGCCGCGCTTCGTCGGCGGCCTGGTAGGCGGTCTTGCGCCCGCGCAGGTGCGCGACCAGTTCGTCCGCGACCGCGAGCAGCAGGACGGCGGAGCCGAGCACCAGGCTCAGCTGCGGAATCCAGATCGGGATCTGGATCAGGCCTTGCGCGACCTCGTCGAATTTCCAGCTCTGGTAGACGAAGCGCATCACCGCCCACGCCGCGTAGCCGGCGAATGCGAGCGCCGCGAGCAGACACAAGGTTTCGGCGTGCCTGCGCGCGCGTGCCGGCAGCTGCTCGAGCAGCAGGCCGACGCGCACCAGCTCGCCGTGCCGGAACGTGTAGCCGAGGGCAAAGAAGGCCGAGGCCGCGCAGAGCCAGGCCACGATGTCGTCGGCGCCGCGCAGCAGCATGCCGAAAGCGCGCATGCCGGCCTGGGCGAGCATGACGACCGCGATGCCGGCGAGGCAGACCGCGGCGAGCGCGCCGCTCGCCGCGTAGAGGCGGTCGAGGAACCGCCTCAAGCTCTATTTACCGCGGAACGCCTTGAGGATCGCCTGCCCGTCGGCGCCGGCGGCCTTTTCCCACTCCTGCGCCATCTGCGCGCCGACCTTGGCGAACTCGGCCTTCATCGCCGCGTCGGGGTCGCGCACGCTCATGCCGTTCTTGGCGAGCGTCTCGTTGCCTTCCTGCTCGCGCGCCTTGGACATGTCCCAGCCGCGCTTCTCCGCCGCGGCGGCGGCCTTGACGAGCGCGTCCTGCAGATTCTTCGGCAGGGAAGCGAAGCCGCGCTGGTTGACCACCACGGCGTTCTTGGGATGCATGGCGCTCGTCTTGTAGTAGTTCTTGACGAACTCCCAGGCCTTGGTGGAGGTGCCGGTGGCCGAGGAGGTGATCATGGCCTGGATCGCGCCGGTGGCGAACATCTGCGGCACCTCGGGCACCTGCACCACCGTCGGGCTCGCGCCCAGCAGCTCGGCGAGCCGCGCCGTCATCGGGCTGTAGGTGCGGAACTTGGTGCCTTTCAGGTCGCCGATGCCCTTCAGCGGCTCCTTGGTGTAGATGCCCTGGCCCGGCCAGGCGACCGAGTAGAGCAGCTTCATGCCGCGCCCGGCGAGCTTCTTCTCGAGCACCGGCTTCTGCGCCCGGTAGAGTTTCCACGCGGCGTCGTAGCCGGCGGCGAGGAACGGCACGTTGTCGGCGTTGAACACCGGCTCCTCGTTGCCGAACTGCCCCAGCAGGAACTCGGCGATGTTGACCTGGCCCGTCGAGACCGCGCGCATGATGTCCGGGTGCTTGATGAGCGCGCCGTTGGAGTGGACGTTGATGACCAGCTTTCCGCCGGTCGCCTTCTGCACGTCCTCCGCGAAGGTCCTGACGTTGCGGGTGTGGAATTCGCCGTCGGAATAGGGCGTCGGCATGTCCCACTTGGTCTGCGCCTGGGCTGCGCCCGCGAGGGCCAGCGAGGCAACGGTAATGATGAGCGGTCTCATTGCGGAATTTCCTCCCGATTCAGTTGTTCAGGGTCGCTGCCGCATGATCGGCCAACGCGAGCGACGCTGTCAATCCGGGCGACTCGATGCCGTAGAGGTTGAGCAAACCCGGGATGCCGTGATCGGCGGGTCCCTGCAGCACGAAGTCCGCGGCGGGCTCCCCGGGCCCCGAGATCTTCGGCCGGATGCCGGCGTACGCGGGCGCGAGCGCGCCTTCGGGCAAGCCCGGCCAGTAGCGCCGGATCGCGGCGTAGAAGCGCTCGGCGCGCGCAGGGTCGACCGCGTAGTCTTCCTTGCCGCCGATGCGCTCCATCCATTCCACGTCCGGGCCGAAGCGCGCCTGCCCGGCGAGATCCAGCGTGACGTGCACGCCCAGGCCCCCCGGCTCCGGCACCGGGTAGATGAGGCGCGAGAACGGCGCCCGGCCGCTGAGCGAGTAATAGTTGCCCTTGGCGTACAGCTCGCGCGGGACCTTCGCGGCGGGAAAGCCCTCGATCGAGCGCGCCACGCTCGGGGCGCGCAGCCCGGCGCAGTTGACCAGCTGTTTTGCTCTTACTTTGGTAGGGGTTTCGCCTCCCACGTGAACGACAAACCCATTCGAATTCAAACCAACCCCGGTCAAAGGGCTCTTCAGCGCCAGCATCGCCCCCGCGGCCTCGGCGTCGCCCTGGTAGGCGAGCATCAGGGCATGGCTGTCGACGATCCCGGTCGAGGGCGAGTGCAGCGCGCCCGCGCAGCGCAGCGCGGGCTCCATGCGCATCGCCTCGGCGGCGGGGATCACCGCGACGTCGGTGACGCCGTTGGCGTGAGCCTTGCGCCGCATCGCCTCCAGCTCGGGCAGCTGATTCTCGTTCGCCGCGACGATCAGCTTTCCGCACCGCCGGTGCGGCACGCCGTGCCCGGCGCAATAGGCGTAGAGGCGCTTGCGGCCCTCGACGCAGGCGCGCGCCTTGAGCGAGCCGGGCGGGTAGTAGATGCCGGCGTGGATCACCTCGGAATTGCGCGAGCTGGTATGCGTGCCGATCGCGCCTTCGGCCTCCAGGATCACGACCTCGCGCCCGGCGAGGGCGAGCGCGCGCGCCACCGCGAGGCCGACGATTCCGGCGCCGACCACCACGCACTCGACCCGATCCATGACTGGGCGCGATTCTAGCGGCTGGACGCGCTGCCGCCCGTCGCTGGCTATAATACGACGCCCCATTGGCTGCCATGAATCCGCGCGCGATTTTCTCCAAGACCGGCAAAGGCGTGCAGGAGGCTTCGGGAAGAACGAGCCACCTTTCCCGCGCCGACCGCGCCGTGCTGAAGGAGATCGACGGCAAGACCGTGCTCGGCGAGGTCGCGGGCAAGTTCGAGAAGATCCCCCCCGACAAGTTCGACGCGCTCATCCAGCAGCTCGACAAGGACGGCTTCATCCGCGAGGTGTCTTCCGGCGCCACCGAGCCCGTCGCGCCGCGCGCGGCGCCGCCGCGCGCCCCGGCGGGCAAGGTCGCGCCGCCGTCCGCCCCGGACGACACCGGCGCGCTCGACTTCACGCAGGCCCTCAAGATTCCGCCCCGGCCGGCCGCGCCGGCAGCGCCCAAGTCGCCGCCGGTGGATATCGCTGCGGCGGCGCATGCCGAGGCGCAGCGCAAGGCGAAAGAGCAGGAGTTCGACTTCAGGGCGCGCGAGGAAGCCGAAGCGCGGGCCAAGGCCGA
>JBFLYF010000019.1:0-18456 GCA_040756795.1 Pseudomonadota bacterium | reverse complement strand
CGCCCGGGAGCGCGCGCTCGAAGCCGGGCGCGCCGCGCTCGGGCGGCTGCTCGCCGCGCGCGCCGTGGCCGCGGGTGCGGGCGGCGCCCCGGACTTCGTGCGCGTCGCGCTCTCGGGCGAAGACCTCGCCGACGCGGCGAGGAGGCTGCACTACCTCGGCTACGTGTCGCGCGCCGCGGCGCGCATGATCGGCGCGCAGCGCGCGGGGCTCGCCGAGCTCTCGCTGCTTGCGCGCGAGTCCGAGGCGAAGGCGCGCGAGCTTGCCGCGCTCGAGTCGCGCGGCCGCGCCGACCGCGAGCGGCTGCTCGCGGAGCGGCGCGAGCGCCGGCGCGTGCTGGAGAAGATCGCCGGCGAGATCCGCGGCGCGAAAAAGAGAATCCGGCTGCTCGTCGCGGACGAAGCGCGCCTCGCGCGCCTGGTGGAGGAGATCGGCAAGGTGCTCGCGGCGCGCCCCGGTGCGGGGTTCGCGCGCGTGGAGCGCGTGCCCGAGTCGGGCTCGGTCGGGGCGGGCCCCTTCTCCGGCCTGCGCGGGCGCCTTCGCCTGCCGGTGCGCGGCGAGCTGGTGGGCCGTTTCGGCGCGCCGCGCGGCGAAGGCGGCACTCCCGCCAAAGGGGTCTTCATCCGCGCCGCCGAAGGCGAGGCGGTGCGCGCCGTGGCCGCCGGCCGGGTGGTCTATGCCGACTGGATGCGCGGCTTCGGCAACCTGCTGATTGTGGATCACGGCGAGAACTTTCTCACGGTCTACGCCAATAACGAATCCTTACTCAAGCAGGCCGGGGATGCGGTTATGCTGGGCGAGCCGCTGGCGACGGTGGGCGCGAGCGGGGGCAACGAGGAAACGGGTTTATACTTTGAACTCAGGCATCTGGGTCGGCCTTTCGATCCCCTGGGCTGGGTGAAACTGAGATGAGAACGAAACTGCGCAGCATCGGCCTGATCGCGCTCGGCGCGGTCGCCGGCATACTGGTGAGCCTCAACTTCCAGGCCATCGCCGAGCGCGCGGCGCGCTCGCCGCTGCCGGTGGAGGAGCTGCGCGCCTTCAGCGACGTGTTCGACGCCATCAAGAAGAACTACGTCGAGCCGGTCGAGGACAAGAAGCTGATCACCGAGGCGATCAACGGCATGCTGGGCGGCCTCGACCCGCACTCGGCGTACCTCGACTCCGAGGCGTTCAAGGAGCTCAAGGTCGGCACCGAGGGCAGGTTCGGGGGCCTCGGGATCGAGGTCGGCATGGAAGAGGGGCTGGTGAAGGTGATCTCGCCCATCGAGGACACGCCCGCCTACCGCGCCGGCATCAAGCCCGGCGACCTGATCATCAAGCTCGACGACACCCAGGTGAAGGGCATGTCGCTGAACGATGCGGTCAAGCGCATGCGCGGCAAGGCGGGCACGCAGATCACGCTCACCATCCTGAGGAAGGGCGAGGTGCAGCCGATCGTCGTCACGCTGACGCGCGCCGAGATCAAGGTGCAGAGCGTGAAGTCCAGGCTGATCGAGCCGGGCTACGCCTGGGTGCGGGTATCGCAGTTCCAGGAGAGCACCGCCGAGAGCATGGCGCGCCACCTGGACAACCTTTACAAGCAAGGCCAGTTGAAGGGCCTGGTGCTCGACCTGAGGAACGACCCGGGCGGGCTGCTGTACGGCGCGGTCGCGATCTCGGCCGCGTTCCTGCCGCCCAAGGCCCTGGTGGTTTCCACCGACGGGCGCACCGAGGACGCGCGCAAGAAATTCTACGCCGCGAGCGAGGACTACCTGCGCGGCCTGAAGGACGACATGCTGAAGTCGCTGCCGGCGGCGGTGAAGACCGTGCCGATGGTGGTGCTGGTGAACGGCGGCTCGGCCTCGGCCTCCGAGATCGTCGCCGGCGCGCTGCAGGACCACAAGCGCGCGACCGTGATCGGCACGCAGACCTTCGGCAAGGGCTCGGTGCAGACCATCATGCCGCTCGGCAACAACACCGCGATCAAGCTCACCACCGCGCGCTATTACACCCCGAGCGGGCGGTCGATCCAGGCCAAGGGCATCACCCCTGACGTGATCATCGAGGAGCCGGGCACGGCCGCCGCGCGGTTGCGCGAGGCGGACCTGACGCGCCATCTGCAGAACGGCCAGGACAAGGAAGCCGGCAAGGCCGCGCCGGGCGCCAGGCCCGCCGCGCCGGCCGCGCCTGCGCCCGGCACGCAAAAGCCGATCGAGCTCGGCTCGAAGGACGACTTCCAGCTGCAGCAGGCGCTCGCGTTCCTCAAGGGCGAGCCGGTCAAGGGCCAGGCGCCGTCGGTGGCCGCGACCAAGCCCGCAGCGACGCCGAAGCCGAACTGACGAACGCGGGAGCGTTCGTCATCCCCGTGGAAACGGGGATCCAGGTTCTCCCTTGGACGACCAGCAGCTCCTCCGCTACAGCCGCCACATCCTGCTCGAGGAGATCGGGATCGAGGGCCAGGAGCGGCTGCGCGCCGCGCGCGCGCTCGTCGTGGGGGCGGGAGGGTTGGGGTGTCCGGCTGCGCTCTATCTCGCGGCGAGCGGCATCGGCCGGCTGACGATCGCGGATGCGGACAAGGTCGACCTCACCAACCTGCAGCGCCAGGTGCTCTACCGGACCGACTCGATAGGCGCGCAGAAAGTGGATGTCGCCCGCACCGCCTTGTCTGCTCTGAATCCTGATGTGGAAATAATCCCGCTCGCCCAGCGCCTCGACGAAAAATCCCTCAATCCTCTCGTAGCAAATTCCGACATCGTCCTTGACTGCAGCGACAATTTCGCCACGCGGCATGCGCTCAATCGCGCCTGCGTGAGCGCGGGCAAGCCGCTCGTCTCCGGCGCCGCGATCCGCTTCGACGCGCAGGTGGCGGTGTTCGACCTGCGCAAGCCCGATGCGCCCTGCTACGCCTGCCTCTACCCGGAGGACGCGCAGATCGAGGAGGTGCAGTGCTCGCAGCTGGGCGTGTTCGCGCCGATGGCCGGCGCGGTCGGCGCGCTGCAGGCGATGGAGGCGGTCAAGCTCCTCGCCGGCGCGGGCGAGAGCCTGAACGGGCGCCTGCTGCTGCTCGACGCCAAGCGCGCCGAATGGCGCACGGTGCGCGTGCCGCGCGATCCCGGCTGCGCCGTGTGCGCCAGGCGCCCAGGATGACGCGTCTGGCGCCCTGCTACGCCGCGAGGTGGCGCCGCTGCGCGGCGTAGCTCTCGGCCGGCTTCCTGGCGAAGCCCGACTTGGCGTACTGGTGCAGGCTGCCGATGGCGTAGCGCAGCATCGCCGCGGCCTTTCCGGCGGCGTCGCCGTCGGAGGCGACGCGCAGCGACTGCTTGAGCGTCGCCTCGAAGCGGTCGAAGAACTGGTTCATGCGGGCCTGCAGCCGCTCGTGCTCCCCGACCAGCGCATCGCCCGTCATGACGCGCACCATGCCGGGATTTTTCTCGGCGAAGGCGAGCAGCATCTCGAGCAGCCGGACCGCCTGCTTGTGGCCGTCGGCCTCGTCCTCGGCGATCTTGTTGGCGAGCGTGAACACCGAGCTCTCGATGAACTCGATCAGGCCCTCGTACATCTGCGCCTTGGAGGCGAAATGGCGGTAGAGCGCCGCTTCCGAGACGTCGAGCTTCTCGGCGAGCGCTGCGGTGGTGATCCTCTCCCACTTCGGCTGCTCGAGCATCTGGGCCAGCGCCTTCAGGATCTCGAGCCGCCGCTCCCCTTTGACCCGCGGCATGCGGAAATTCTACGCCCAGTCCGCTTCAGGGGGCGCGGCCGAGCGCGAGGCGCGGCAACTGCGTCACGGAGCCGACGCGCAGGTCCACGAAAGGCGCGCGCCGCGCCTCCCGGCTCACCCACACGGTCGACATGCCGAGCCTTTTCGCGGCGCGCAAATTCTCCAGCGCGTCGTCCACCAGCGCGCAGCGCCGCGCTTCCAGGTCGTGCGCGCGCAGCAGCCGCCGGAAGCCCTCGAAGGCGGGCTTGGGGCGGTAGCGCGCGCTCTCGATGGTGTACACGGCGTCGAAGCAGCGCGCCACCCCGAGCGCGCGCAGCACCTCGGTCACGTAGTGGCGCGGCGCGTTGGAGAACACCAGCCGCGTGCCGCCCAGCCGCGCGAGCGCGTGCCTGAGCGCGTGGTCCCCGACCACCATCCCCGGCAGGTCGGCGAAGCGGTGCGTCTCGCGGATGAAATGCCCGGGATCGTGGCCGTGGTGGCGCACCAGCCCCTTCAGCGTCGTGCCGTAGCGCTCCCAGAAGAAGCGCCGCATGCGGTTCGCGCCTTCCTCATCCAGGTCGAAGTGGCGCCGCAGGTAGGCGTTCATCTGCGCGTGCATCGAGGGGAAGATGTGCGGCCGCGCGTCGTGCAGCGTGTTGTCGAGGTCGAAAACCCATACCCGCCGCGAAGGCGGGAGGGCAACAATACGCATGTGCTACTTGTGCCTGATCAGAGTTCCGACGCCTTCGTCGGTCAGCACTTCCAGCAGCAGCGCGTGCGGCACGCGTCCGTCGATGATGTGGCAGGACCTGACCCCGGCGCGCGCCGCATCCAGCACCGAGCCGATCTTGGGCAGCATGCCGCCCGAGATCACGCCCTTCGCCACCAGGTCGTCGATCTTGCGCGGCGTGAGCCCGGTGAGGAGCTTGCCGTTCTTGTCGAGCACGCCCGGGGTGTTGGTGAGCACGATCAGCTTCTCGGCGCGCAGGATCTCGGCGAGCTTGCCCGCCACCAGGTCGGCGTTGATGTTGTAGGTCGTGCCGTCGGAGCCGGTGCCGATCGGCGCCACCACCGGGATGAAGCCCGCCTGCTCGAGCGCCGAGATCACGCCGGGGTCGATCGCCTCGATCTCGCCCACCTGCCCCAGGTCCACCGCGCCGTTGCCGGCCGCGGGCAGCAGCATCTTGCGCGCGCGGATGAAGGCGCCGTCCTGGCCGGTCAAGCCGACCGCGCGCCCGCCCGCCTGGTTGATGAGCTCGACCACCTCCTTGTTGACCTGGCCGCCGAGCACCATCTCGACCACGTCCATGGTCTCGGCATCCGTCACGCGCATGCCCTGCACGAACTCGCCCTTCTTGCCCAGGCGCGCGAGCACGCTCTCGATCTGCGGGCCGCCCCCGTGCACCACCACCGGGTTCATGCCGACGAGCTTCAGGAGCACCACGTCGCGCGCGAAGCTCGATTTCAGCTCGGCGTCGGTCATGGCGTTGCCGCCGAACTTGACGACGATCGTCCTGCCGTGGAAGCGCTTGATGTAGGGCAGCGCCTCGGCGAGGATGCGCGCCTTCTCGCCGGCCGAGGCGCTGTGGTTGTGGGGGGCGTTCATCGCGCCCCCCGATACTACAGAAAAACCTACTGGATGGTGATCGCCTTGCGCGCCGCGGCGGCCTTCTTCGGCAGCGTCAGCTCGAGCACGCCGTCGCGGAACCTCGCCTCGGCTTTGGCCTCGTCCAGCTCCTGCGGCAGCGTGAAGCTGCGGCTCAGCTTGCCGTAGCTGCGCTCGCTGTGCAGCACGCGCTCGCCGTCCCTGACCTCCTTCTCGCGCTTCACTTCGGCGCTCAGGGTCACCTGCGCGCCGTCGATGTCGACCTGGATGTCCTCCTTCCTCACCCCGGGCAGCTCGGCGCTGACGATGTAGGCGCCGTTTTTCTCGGCCACCTCGACCCGCGGCCCCGCGCCGCCGGTCACCGGGCGAACGAAGAAACCCCTGAAGAAATCGTCGACCAGCTCGTTGAACGGATCAAAACGCGCAATGTTTGCCATGTTGGCCTCCAATCAAAAGCGTTGCGGCTAAGATGGGGTCATGCCCGAGGACTTCAAGACCCAGGTCCAGAGCCTGCGCCCCTACCTCCTGCGCTACGCGAGCCTGCAGCTGCGCAGCCCCGAGGCGGCCGAGGACGCGGTGCAGGAGGCGCTCGTCGCGGCGCTCGCCGGGGAGGCGGGGTTCGCGGGGCGCGCCAACCTGCGCACCTGGCTCACCGGCATCCTCAAGCACAAGATCGTCGACGCCATCCGCAGGGCGGCGCGCGAGGTGCAAGCGGGCGGCGGCGAGGACGACGAGAGCGAGTTCGACGCGCTCTTCGACGAGCGCGGCCACTGGTCGCAGCCGCCCGCGGCCTGGGAGCACCCCGAGGGGGCGCTCGAGCAGAAGCAGTTCCTCGCCGCGCTGGAGGCGTGCCTGGCGAAGCTGCCGGCGCGCACCGCGCAGGCGTTCATGATGCGCGAGCACCTGGGCATGGAGACCGCCGAGATCTGTAAGGAGCTGGCGATTACGGCGACGCACTGTTGGGTGATGCTCTACCGCGCGCGCATGGCGCTGCGGCTGTGCCTCGAGGAAAGCTGGTTCAGGCGATGATGCTGACGTGCCGCGAAGTGATGCGCAAGGTCTCGCAGGGCGAGGACCGCAGGCTCGCGCTCGGCGAGCGCGTCGCGCTGCGCGTGCACTTCGCGATCTGCCGCGGCTGCCGCAACGCGGGCGCGCAGCTGCGCTTCGTGCGCCGCGCGGTGAGAAAGCTCTCGCAGAGTGGACTCGAAAGACCAGGCTGAGGCGAGCTGCGCGCGCTGCGGCGCGGCCTTTCACTGCGGCATGCAGGCGGGCGAGGAGCGCTGCTGGTGCAGCGACCTGCCGCCCCTTGCGCCCGTGCCGGGGCGCGGCTGCCTGTGCCGCGCTTGCCTGGAAGAAGAACTGAAAACCGAGCGCTAGCTACCTGGCGGGAACCGCGTTGGTCAGGCGGTAGAAGACCCCTGAGGGGTCGTCCTTCAGCACTTCGAGCCTGCCGGTGAGCACGAGCGGCTCGAAGGTGTACTTGACCGGCTGCTTCGACTTCACTTCGACCATGCTCTCGGGCCCGCCGGGCATGCAGAACGCGCAGGTCTGCGGCATCGCCGAGAGCACGAAATGCGTCTGCTTGTCGCCGAGCTCCAGCGGCATCATGAACCCCTGCACTTTCACTTCCTTCCTGTTGAGCGCGGCGACGTTGTCCGAGAACTGCGCCACGTAGCGGTCCTTCATCCTCACCAGCTCGACCTGCGCGAGCAGCTTCCACGACACCACGTCCTTGCGCTCGGCGAGCGGCTTGAACGCGGCGGCGGGGTCAAGCCCCGGGGACGGCACGTGCGGTCCGGCCTGGCCCGGGCTCTGCGCCTGCGCGGGCAGCGCGATCGCGAACGCGAGCATCAATGCGCGTGTGAACATGGCCATGCCTTGAACTCAACCCTGCGCAAGTGTACGCGAAACGTCCGTCCGGTAGGCGCGCCACGCGGGAACGAAGGCGGCAACCGCGCCGACCCCCACCGCCGCCGCGGCGAGCCACAGTTCGGCGGGCCGGAACGCGAGGCCCGTCACCGGATATTGCTGCTGCGACTCCAGCCACGCGCCGAGCGCCGTGGCAAAGCCGTGACCGAGCAGCAGGCCGAGCAGCGTGCCCAGCGCCGCGAGCACCAGCCCTTCCGCGAGCAGCAGGCCGAAGAGCCGCCACGGCGAGGCACCGAGCGCGCGCATGACCGCAAGGTCGTAGCGGCGCGCCTCGAGCGCGGTGTAGAGCGCGATGAACACCGAGAGCCCCGCGGCGAGGATGAGAATCACGGCGAAGGCGCGCAGCGCCTCCACGCCCACGCCGACGATGCGGAACAGGCGCGCGGTCTCGTAGGCGGGCGAGGCCGCCTGCAGCTCGGACTTCGCATTGATCTGCCGCGGCAGCGTCGCCGCGGCGAGCGGCGAGGCGTACTGCAGCAGGAGCACCGTGACCTCGCGGTCCTCTTCCGGCGCCTTGCGCTCCTCGGCGTCCTTCGGCTCGTGCTCATCCTCGTGCACCTTCCAGACGCTCTCGATGCCGGTGAGCACCAGCCGGTCGAGCACGCTGCCGGTGCGCGCGAGCACGCCCACCACCTCGTAGGGCGCGGCGCCGTGCTCTTCGCCCTGCCCGGTGACGCCGTGCGCGCCGGCGAAGCGCGCGCCGACGCCGGCGCCGGTGCGCGCCGCCACCTCGGCGCCGAGCACCGCTTCCATGGGCTTCTCCCAGAGCCGCCCGGCGGCGAGCCTCGCGCCGTAGTGCGCCGGATACTCGTGGCCCGCGCCGACGACCCGATAGCCCTTCCAGCCGTCGCCGAGCGCGAGCGCGATCGCTTTCTTCACGGCGCGGTTTTTCGCCAGCGCCTGCGCCGCGGCGAGCGGAATGTTCCCGGTCGGCGCATCGAGATGGTAGATGCCCGAGAGGATGAGCTGCATCGGGCTGCCCTTGGCGCCAACCACGAGGTCGATGCCGCGCGCATCGCGCACCATGCGCTCCTCGAGCTGGCCCACCACCAGCATGAGCAGCACGATGGTGCCGACACCGAGCGCGAGCAGCAGCAGGCTCAACGCCGTGTTGAGCGGGCGCGCGCGCAGGTAGCTCGCCGAGAGGCTGACGACGTTCATGCGGCGGCGAGCTCCAGCCGGTTCGCGAAGCGCTCCTTCACGCGGGCGTCGTGCGTCGCGACGACCAGCGTCGCGCCGTAGAGCGCCGCCTGCTCGAGCAGCACGCCTGCCGCGGCCGCGGCGGCCGCGTCGTCGAGATTGGCGGTGGGCTCATCGGCGAGCAGCAGCCTCGGCCGGTTGACGACGGCGCGCGCGACCGCCACGCGCTGGCGCTCGCCCTCGGAGAGCTCCGCCGGCCGGCGCCCCGCCTTCGCGGCGACCCCGAGCGCCGCGAGCGTCTCGTCGATGCGCGCCTCGTCCTGCGGCGCGCGCGCCATGTACTGGGCGAGGCGCAGGTTGTCGCGCACGCACAGGTGCGCCACGAGGTGCAGCGCCTGCAGCACGATGCCGACCGTGGCGCCGCGCCAGCGATCGAGCCGCGCACCCTGCAGCCGGCCGAGGTTGTCTCCCGCGACCTCGACCTCGCCCTCGGCCGGGCGGATCAGGCCCGCGACGACGTGCAGCAGCGTCGTCTTGCCGCAGCCCGAGGGTCCGAGCACGAGCCAGCGCTCGCCCTGCGCGACCTTCCATCCGGGCAGCCTGAGCGCCTCGGTCCGCCCGTAGCGGTGGGCCAGTCCCCGGACGCGGATCATCTATCGGCGAGGCATTGCTCCAGGCCGGCGAGGAAAAGGTCCCTCGGGAGCTTGCGGCCGATGAACACCAGCACCGATTCCTTCCTGTCCTTGCCCCAGGGCTTGCCCATGTCGCCTCCCATCATCATGTGCACGCCCTGGAAGACGACGCGGCGCGGGTTGCCCTTCATCCAGAGCACCCCCTTGTAGCGCAGCAGGTCCGGACCGTAGACCTGGATCATGCCGGAGAGGAACTGCTCGAGCTTGTCGCCGTTGAAGGGCTTCGCCGAGCGGAACACGAACGACTCGACCTCGTCGTGGTGCTCGTGCTCCGCCGCCTCGAGGAACGCCGGGTCGAGCTCGAGGATCGCGTTCAGGTTGAAGCCGCGGATGTCGAGGATCTCCTCGAGCGGCGCTTCGCCGAAATGGACTTTCCTGATCTCGGCGCGCGGATTCATTTTCCTGATTCTTCTTATCAGTTTCTGGTTCTCTTCGTCCTGGGTCAAATCAGTCTTCGAAAGCAGAATCCTGTCCGCAAAGCCCACCTGCTCCTGCGCCTCGCGGAACTCGTCGAGCTGCTGCGGCGCGTGCTTGGCGTCCACCACCGTCAGGATCGAATCGAGCAGGTAGTAGTTGCCGATCTCCTCGTCGGTGAAGAAGGTCTGCGCCACCGGGCCGGGGTCGGCCATGCCGGTGGTCTCGATGATGACGCGGTCGAAGCGGAGCGCGCCCGCGTCGCGCTTGCCCTTCAGGCTCCCCAGGATGCGGATCAGGTCGCCGCGCACGGTGCAGCAGATGCAGCCGTTGTTGAGCTCGAGGATCTGCTCCTCGCTCTTCTCGATGATGTCGTTGTCGACGCCGACCTCGCCGAACTCGTTCTCGATCACGGCGATCCTCCGGCCGTGGTCCTCCCGCAGGATGCGGTTGAGCAGCGTGGTCTTTCCCGCACCGAGAAACCCGGTGAGGATGGTCACCGGCACCATGCGATTCTCTTCCATTGCGCGTTCCGTGAAGCGAAGGGCGCGATTCTACCCCTCAGCCGCGCTCCGGAACGAGCCGGTAGACGAGCCTGCTCGGCCGCAGGTCCTTGGAGAGGTAGTAGGTGTCGCCGGCGAAGAACACGTGCCGGCACCAGTTCTCGTCCACGCCGCGCGTGCTGAGCTCCAGGCACAGCTTGCCCTTGCGCGTCACGTACCACTTGCCCGCGCCGCGCATCTCGCCCCGGCCGTGCTTGCGCTGGCCCTCGGCCTCCAGCAGGTTCTTCTCCCTGAACTCGAGCGTCAGGAACCAGTCCTGGTTCTCCTTGCGCATGCGCTTGCCCTGCAGCAGGCGCAGGAGGTCCGCGCGCCCGAGGCGCACGTGCCGCTGCGCCGTGACGTCGCGCAGGCGCGGCCGGTCGTCGATGCGCCCCGCGGCGAGCGCCGCGCCGCCGATCCTGCCGGGCGCGAAATCCTGCGCCGCGTACTTCTCGAACGCGGACAGCGCGTAGCGGCGCTGCGAGACGAGCTCATTGAGCGCCAGCGCCTCCTTCTCGCTCTGCAGCTGCCGCGCGTAGGCGACGCGCTTGCCGCTCGCATCGAGGAACACCAGCACCGGCGCCCAGGAGACGCGCACCTGGTCGATCACCTCGCGCTCCTGCGCCGTCGGCGCGAACAGGTCGATGTTGACGACGACGTAGTTGGGCCGCCACTTGGCGCGCACCGCGTCGCTGTTGAGGACGGCGCGCGCCTGTCTGCAGGGCGGGCAGAACTCCGACATGCCGAAGTAAAGCAGCACGTGCCTGCCGGGCTCGGCCTTCGCGCGCTCCAGGGCCGCGCCGACGTCGGGCGCCGTGTCGTAGCCCGCGAGGAACTCGTAGGCCGCCGCCGGGCCCGGCAACAGGAAGAGCGCGGCAACCAGAAATCTTGTTTTCAAGTTCACGATGGTTTCAGGACTGCGTCACAGGCGCGAGAGCCAGCGGCGGGCTGCAGCAGGTGCCTTCGTCGATGTTGCGCTCAGCGACGCTTGTCCGCCGCAGCCGCAAACCGCCTCCCCCACTTGGTCTTCAGGTGCTCGTGATCTATCGCGCGCCCCCGATCGGCTTGATGAAGACCTTCGCGTACCGCGGCCATCTGCCATTCGTTGAGATCGAGGTAATGCTTGATCGCTTCAGCGGCCAGCCACGCCGTGCTGCGATCCATCGCCCTCGCCAGACGGTCGAGACGGCTCTTGAGCCGCGGCTCAAGACGGAGTGTAAGGCGGTCCTTCATGGCGATTCCGTCCGCACAACGCATGCATCCTGTGTCGTGGCCCGACCGATGTCAATGCGGCGCCTCGTCGACCAGCGGGTAGGCGCGAGCGGCCTAACACGCATTGCTGCCGGCTTCAGGTCCGAAGGACAAGCAATCCCTTCAGATAATCGCCCTCGGGAAACTCCAGCGCCACCGGGTGATCGGGCGCGGCGCCGAAGCGCTCGAGGATCTTCGCCTCGACCCCGGCGTCGAGCGCGGCGCCGGCGACGATTCTCTGGAACAGCTCGGCCGAGACGCCGCCCGAGCAGGAGAACGTGGCCAGGAGGCCGCCGGGCGCGAGCAGCTTCAGCGCCATCAGGTTGATGTCCTTGTAGGCGCGCGCCGCGTTCTTCGCCTGCGCCGCGGTGGGCGCGAACTTCGGCGGATCGAGAACGATCAGGTCGAACGCGGAACCGCGATCGCGAAGCAGGCGCTGATAGGCGAATACATCGGCCTGTTCGAATGAAATTCTCGAAAAATCGACCGAATTCGCATCCGCATTCTCCTTCGCCACCTCGAGCGCGGGCGCGGAGCTCTCCACCGCCGTGACGCGCTTCGCGCCGCCGGCGAGCGCGGCGAGCGAGAAGCCGCCCGTGTAGCAGAAGGCATCCAGCACCTCGCGCCCTGCGGCGAGCGCGCGCACCCGCTGCCGGTTCTCGCGCTGGTCGAGGAAGAAGCCGGTCTTCTGCCCCTGTTCGACGTCGACGCGGAAGTTGAGCCCGTACTCGATGATCGGGCACCGGGAGGCGTTCCTGTTCCCCCTGACGAATCCGGTTCTCGGAGGCAAGCCCTCCAGCCTGCGCACCTCGGCGTCGGAGCGCTCGAACACCGCCTCGCAGCCGGTCAGCGCCGCGAGCGCATCGAGAATCGCCTCGCGCCAGCGCTCGACGCCCGCGGCGAGAAACTGCGCCACCAGCACGTCGGCATAGCGGTCGACCACCAGCCCCGGCAGGCCGTCGGACTCGCCGTGCACCAGCCGCAGCGCATTGGTGTGCCTTGCCGCCGGGAGTGAGTTGCGCAAAGCAAGGGCTTTCTGAATTTTTTCTGAAAAGAATTTCTCATCCACGGAAACCGAACAATCGAAATCCCAAACCCGGGCCCGAATCTGAGAGTGCGGGCTCCAGGCGGCGAGCGCGAGCGGCTTGCCTTCGGCGGATTTCACCAGCACCGTCTCGCCGCTCTGCGGATCGCCTTCCACCCCGGCGATCGCCCCGGAAAAGATCCACGGGTGCCGGCGCTTGAGCGACTTGTCCCTTCCCGCGGCGAGTACGATGGCGTTCATTTTTTCTTCGCGCGCGGATGCGCGGCGTCGTAGACGCGCGCGAGCGCCTGGAAGTCGAGATGGGTGTAGACCTGCGTGGTGGAGATGCTCGCGTGGCCGAGCATCTCCTGCACCGCGCGCAGGTCCTGCGAGGACTGCAGCACGTGGCTGGCGAAGGAGTGGCGCAGCATGTGCGGGTGCACCGCGGCGCCCAGCCCCTGGCGCGCGGCCCAGGCGCGCAGCCGCGCCTGCACCGCGCCCGGGGCGATGCGCCTGCCGCGCGCGCCTACGAAAAGCGCCCGCTCCCCGGGCGCGGCGATGAGCGCGCGCGCCTTCAGCCAGTCGCGCAGCGCCTCGGCGGCGCGCGCACCCACCGGCACGCTGCGCGTCTTCGCGCCCTTGCCGGTCACGGTGACCTCGCGCCCGGCGAGGTCGAGCCGGCCGTCGTCCGCATCCAGCGCGACCAGCTCCGCGAGGCGCAGGCCCGAGGAGTAGAGCAGCTCGAACATGGCGCGGTCACGCAGCGCCTGCGGCGTGCGCGGCGCCCCGCCCTCGAAGAGCTGCTGCGCCTGCTCCACCGAGAGCGCCTTCGGCAGGTGGCGCGGCGACTTCGGCGCCCGCACGCCCTGCGCCGGGTTGGCGGCGAAGCCGCGCTGGCGCGCGAGCCAGCGGTACAGGCCGCGCCAGGCCGAGAGCGTGAGCGCGAGCGTGCGGCCCGAGAGCCCCGCGGCGTGCAGCCGCGCGACGAAGCGCCGGATGCGCTGCGCGTCGAGGTCGCGCAAGCGGTCCTTTTCCTTCAAGGCAAGAAGCAATTCGAGAGCGCGCGCGTAATTGCGCAGCGTGTGGCGGGACAATCGCCGCTGATGCGCGAGCGCCTCGAGCCAGGCGCGGCCCAGCTCGGCGTCGCCCGCGGCGCCGCTCAAGTGCGCGCGGCGAGGGCGCTCGCGGTCAGCTCGCCGATGCGGCGCAGGTAGAGCGTGCCCATCTCGGCGAAGAAGCGCTGCGGGTCCTCGCTGCCCAGGGCGAGCAGGCCGATGGTGCGCGTCTGGCCGAGCGGCACGAGCGCCACCGAGCGCACGTGCTCCTCGGCCTCGCGGAACCAGGGGAGAAAAGGGTTGCCCGCCGCCGGCCCGCACAGCGGCGCGCCCATGGTTTCGGCCCGGTCGCGCAGCGCCGCGTCCACCGGCGAGCCTTCCAGCGTGCCCTCGAGCAGCGTCCTGCCCCAGACGCGCAGCGCGACGTGCGGCACCGCGAAGTCCTCGCGCAGGTGAAAGTACAGCGCGTGCGCCGTGGCGGCGAAGTCCTTCGCCCCGAGCAGCGCGAGCGCGAGGCGGTGCACCTTCTCGCCGATGGCGTCGTTCTCCTCGCCGAACTGGATCAGCTCGGCGAGCTTGCCCTCGAGCTGCTTCGCCTTCTCGCGCAGGCTGACGATCTGGCGCTCGGTGAGCGGGATCGCGCGCCCGCCGTGCGGGTGCGGCACGTAGATCTGCTCGAGCAGCTGCGGGTGCTGGTCGAAGAACTGCGGATGGGTCTTCAAGAACTGCGCGACGTCGTTCGCGTCCATGGGAGCCTTTTATAGTTCGATCTCGCCTTCGTACACGCTTCTGGCGGGGCCCTTCATCCAGACGGCATTGTCGCCGCCCGCCCAAGACACGGTCAACGTGCCGCCGCGCGCCTCCACCCGCACGGGCGAGGCGAGCAGGCCGCGCAGGATGCCGGCCACCGCGGCGGCGCAGGCGCCGGTGCCGCAG
The DNA here is from genome assembly GCA_040756795.1 of Pseudomonadota bacterium. Classification (GTDB taxonomy): domain Bacteria; phylum Pseudomonadota; class Gammaproteobacteria; order Burkholderiales; family SG8-39; genus RBG-16-66-20. The sequence goes on along the minus strand of JBFLYF010000019.1, from coordinate 4,190 downwards.
GCGAGCGTCTCGCCCGCGCCGCGCTCCCAGACCCGCAGAGCGATGCGATGCCGGTCGCGCACCTCGGCGTACCCGGCGTTGACGCCGCCCGGGAAGCGCGCATGGCGCTCGATCAGCGGGCCCTGCGTGGTGACCGGCGCGCGCTCGACATCCGGCACGAACTGGACCGCATGGGGGTTGCCCATGGAAATCGCAGCGATTTGAATTTTTTCACTTCCCAGGCAAATTTCTTCGAGCAGTTGCTTACCCATTTGCGGCGGTCCCATGTTCACGCTCACTTCTCCGTCCTCTTCCAGCCGCGGCACGATGACCCCGCCGAGCGTCTCCACGCGGATCTCGCGCTTCGCCGTGAGGCCCTTCGCGTGCACGAATCTCACGAAGCAGCGCGCGCCGTTGCCGCACTGCTCGACCTCTCCGCCGTCGGCGTTGAAGATGCGATAGCGGAAATCGATGTCCGGGGTCGAGGTTCTTTCGACGACCAGGATTTGGTCGCAACCGATTCCGAAATGTCGGTCTGAAAGTTTCTTCAGTTGAAAAGCATTTAATGTAAAAGGCGAAGAACAAAAATCCAGAACCACAAAATCGTTCCCCGCTCCCTCCATCTTCGTGAACTTCAGGCGCATGCGCGCAGCGCCTCGCAGACGCGCTGCTGCTGCGCATCCGTCAGCTGGGGGAAGATCGGCAGCGAGAGCACGCGCCGCGCCGCGTCCTCGGTCACGGGGAGCTCGAGGGCGGCATTGTCCGCCGCGTAGAGCGGCTGGCGGTGCAGCGGCACCGGGTAGTAGATCATGCTCGCGATGCCCGAGCGCTCGAGCGCCTCGCGCAGCGCATCGCGCCTTTCGCTCCGCACGGTGAACTGATGCCAGACGTGGCGGCCACGGGGGCTTTCCGCCGGAAGCTCCAGATCCGCTCCTGCAAGAAGACCCCGATAGCGCCGCGCGATGCCGGCGCGCGCGGCGTTGAAGCGCTCGAGGCGCTCGAGCTTGACGCGCAGGATCGCGGCCTGCAGCTCGTCCAGCCGGCTGTTGAAGCCGAGCAGGTCGTGCACGTAGCTGCGGCGGCTGCCGTGGTGGCGCAGCATCCTCAGCTGCTCGGCGTGGCGCGCCTCGCGCGCGGTGACCATGCCGGCATCCCCCGCCGCGCCGAGGTTCTTGGTGGGATAGAAGGAAAAGCAGCCGAAATCGCCCCAGGCGCCGGCGCGCACGCCGTCCCAGTCCGCGCCGAGGGATTGGGCGCAATCCTCGATGAGCACCAGGCCCTTGCCTCGGCAGAGCTCGGAGATTTCATCCATGGCCGCGCAGCGGCCGTACAGGTGCACCGCGATGACGGCGCGCGTGCGCGGCGTGAGGCTGCGCTCGAGCGAGCGCGGATCGAGGCAGAAGCTCTCCGGCTCGATGTCGGCGAACACCGCTCGCGCGCCCACGTAGCCAGCGGCTTCCGCGGTGGCGACGAAAGTGAACGCGGGCATGACGACCTCGTCGCCCGGCCCGATGCCGCCCGCGCGCAGCGCGAGGTGCAGCGCGTCGGTCCCCGAAGCGACGGCCACCGCATGCGCCGCGCCGGTGAAGGCCGCGATCTCGGCCTCGAGCGCCGCGCCCTCGGGCCCGAGGATGTAGCGCCCCGAGGCGAGCACGCGCTTCACCGCGGCGTCGATCTCGGGCGCGAGCTCGCGGTACTCGGCGGCGGGGTTGGTGATCGGGATTCGTTTGTCCTGGCTCACGTGACCCTTGCGTGTTTCTCGGATCTCTTGTCGATCAGATCAACAATCTGGAGCGCAAGCGCGAGCGCCTCGCGCCCCTCCGCGCCGCCCACCGGCGGGGCGGCGCGGCTGCGCACCGCGCTCACGAAGGCCTCCGTCTGCGCCTGCAACTCGTCGACGCGCGCGAAAGCCTGCTCGCTCTCCTCGATGCCGCCCCCGCCCTTCTTCACGTGGCGCAGGCGCTGCTCCTGCAGGTCGGCCGAGACGTAGGCGTCCTGGCGGAAGACCCGGAGCTTGCGCACCGGCGACTGGCTGACGCGGCTCGCCGAGACGCTCGCGATGCAGCCGTCGGCGAACTCCAGGCGCGCGTTGGCGATATCGATCGCGCCGGTCAGCACGCGAAAGCCGCACGCGCTCACCTGCTCCACGGGCGAGCGCGCGAGCGCGAGCACGAGATCGAGGTCGTGGATCATCAAGTCGAGGATCACATCGACGTCGGTGCCGCGCGCCTTGAAGGGCGCCAGGCGCTCGATATCGATGAACAGCGGCCGTCCCGGCTGCGCCGCGAGCGCCGCGAACGCGGGATTGAAGCGCTGCAGGTGGCCGACCTGCAGCACGAGGCCCCTGGCGCGCGCGAGCTCCAGCAGCGCGTCGGCTTCCGCGAGCGTGCGCGCGAGGGGCTTTTCCACCAGCACGTGCACGCCCGCCTCGAGGCAGTCGCGCGCCACGCGATGGTGCAGCTCGGTGGGCACCGCGATGCAGGCCGCATCGATCCTGTCCAGCCACTGCGTGTAGCCCGTGCCGTGCGCGCAGCCGAGCGCGGCGGCGATCTCTCCCGCGCGCGCGGCGTCGGCGTCGATCACCGCGGCGAGCTCCGCGCCCGGGGAGCGCGCGAGCTTCTCGGCGTGGTACCTGCCCATGTAGCCGGCGCCGATGACCGCCGCTTTGAGTCTCTTCATTTGTAGAACCTGGCTTCGCCGGGCGGGCGCGTCTTGAAGCGCTTGTGCATCCAGTGGTACTGCTCCGGCATCTCGCGCACGCGCGCCTCGATGTGCTCGTTCATGCGGCGCGTGTCGGCCGCCAGGTCGCCGCCGGGGAAATTGTCCCACGGCGGCTCGATGCGCAGCAGGTAGCCCTGCGCGCCGGGCAGCATGCGCGTCACGCACGGCAGCACGCGCGCGCCGGCGACGCGCGCGACGCGCGCCAGGCCCGGCGTGGTCGCCGCGGCGACGCCGAAGAACGGCGCGAAGATCGTCTCGCGCGGGCCCCAGTCCTGGTCCGGCAGGTAGTAGAAGGGCCGCCCCTCGCGCATCGCCGCGAGCGTGGCGCGGATGCCCTCCTGGCGCGACACCAGGCGCTGCGCGCCGAAGCGGCCGCGGCCCTGCAGCAGCAGGCGCGCGAAGAGCGGGTCCTTCTGGCTCGCGTACATCGACACCATGTCGATCTCGCAGGCGAGCCGCGCAAAGCCCGCGTCCAGGCCCACGAAGTGCGGCGCGAACAGGATCGCGGGCGCCCCGCCGAGCGCACGCAGGTGCTCCAGCCCCTCGATGCGCACCAGGCGCTCGATGCGGCCGCGCGGCGCCCACCACAGCAGCGCGCGATCGAGAAACGCGCGCGCGAAGGCGCGAAAATGCGCGCGCGCGAGCCGCTCGCGCTCCACCCCCGGCATGGCGGGAAAGCATTTTTCCAGGTTGATGCGCGTCACCCGACGCCGCTCGGCGACCAGCCAGAAGGCGAGCGCGCCCGCCGCGCCGCCGATGAGCTGCAGCGCGCGGTAGGGCAGGAACCGCGCCAGCCACATCAGGCCGAAGACGAGCCGGCTCACCCTCGCTCCGGCGCGCCCTTGGGCTGCTTGTAGCGGTTGTAGCCCCAGAGGTACTGGTCCGGGTTCTCGCGCACGAGCGCCTCCACCGCGCGGTTCAGGCGCCGCGGGCCGCTCTCGCCCGGCTCGGCCTCGGGCAGCGGCCGCACGTGCAGCACGAAGCCCGCGCCGCGCGGCAGCCGCTCGCCGAAGGCGAGCAGGCACACGCTCCCGGGGCGCGCGGCGAGCTTCGCGGCGAGCGTCATGGTGTAGGCGGGCTTGCCGAAGAACTCCGCCCACTCGCCCTCGCCCTCGCCGGGCACCTGGTCGGGGAGGATGCCCACCGCCTCGTTCCTCGAGAGCGCGGCGAGCAGCTCGCGCACCCCCGAGAGGTCGGCGCGCGCAAGGCGCACGTTCTCGCGGCCGCGCCCTTCCTCGATGAGCGGCTGCAGCCACGCGAGCTTGGGCGGCCGGTAGAGCACCGTGATGGGAAACTCGGCGGCGGCGACCTGCGCCGCGACCTCGAAGCAGCCGTAGTGCGGCGTGAGAAACACGATGCCGCGCCCCGCGGCGCGCGCGCGCTCCACGTGCTCGCGGCCCTCCACCCGCCGCACCAGCGGCAGCACCTCGGCGCGCGGCCGCAGCCAGACGAACGGCAGCTCGGCGAGCATGCGCCCGGCGCCGGCGATC
>JBFLYF010000189.1:0-6192 GCA_040756795.1 Pseudomonadota bacterium | reverse complement strand
CGAGACCGAGGCGCAGCGCGCCTTCCTCGAGGCGCGCGGCTGCGAGGAAATCCAGGGCTACCTGGTCGGCCGGCCGGTGGCGGCGGGCGAGCTCGAGGCGCGGCTGCGGCGCGCCGCCTAGCCGCGGCCCGCGGCGGCGAGGTCGGGCTCGCCGCAGGACTTGAGGATCTCGGCGCGCGCCGCGTCGCGCAGCCTCACCGCGGCCGCCCAGTCGGCGCCATCGGCCGCGAGCGGCTCCCCGATCGTCACGCTGACCGCGGCGCGGCGCAGGTACCACGTGCCGTCGCGCAGCACCGAGCGCACGCCGCGCAGCGCCACCGGCACCACCGGGATGGCGGCCTGCGCCGCGGCCTGGAAGGCGCCGGTGCGGAACGGCATGAGGCCGGCCGAGCGCCTCAGCGTCCCCTCGGGGAAGACGACGAGGGAGGCGCCGCGCATCGCCGCCGCGGCGAGCTCGCCGGCGTCCTCCGCGCTGCGCGCGACGTCGAATCGCTCGATGAACTGGGTGCCGAATCCGGCGAGCAGCGCGCGCATCAGCAGGTTGCGCTGGAACTCGCGCTTGGCGACGAACGCGTAGCCGCGGTACTCGAGCAGCGACAGCAGCACCACCGCGTCGAGGTAGCTGGTGTGGTTCACGGCGACGACCACCGGCGTCTGCGCGGGGAACCTGCCCTGGGTCACCACCGGAATTCCCGCGAGCAGCAGGAACAGCTTGGAGGCCAACTTGCCGACGTTCCAGCAGACCCTGCCCGGCATGAGCAGCGCGGCGAGAAAGGCAAGCGGAAAGAGCATCGCGAAAACGAGGTAGCCGCGCAGCGCGAACAGCGCGCCCATCGCCGCGCGCAGCCCGCGGCGCAGTTGCGGCGCGGCGCCCGCGAGCACCAGGCGCAGGAACTGCAGCCACACCGCCTGCGGCCGCACCGACGACGGGCCGCGCTCGTAGAACTCGCGCGCCGCGACGCGCCGGATCTTGCCGCTGGAAGTCTTGGGCACCGTCGCCGGCGGCGCCAGCACGATGTCGTCCGCGGGCGCGCCGATGAGGCTGACCGCGAGCTCGTTGATCATGCGCTTGAGATCGGCGTGGCGCGAGCTGTCGCGGTCGCGCATCTCGGCGAGCACCACCACGCGCTCGGTGCCGCTCGCCGGATCGAGGCTGCCGAACACCGCGACGCAGCCGCGGCGCACGCCCGCCAGGTCGCCTACCGCCTGCTCGAGCTCGTAGGGGCTGATGTTGCGCCCGCCGCGGATGATGATGTCCTTCTCGCGCCCGGTCAGGTAGACCATGCCGTCCTTCATGTAGGCGCGGTCGCCGGTGTTGAGCCATTCGCCGGAGAACAGGCCCCTGGTCGCATCCGGGTTGCGGTAGTAGCCGGAAGTCGCCGAGGGCCCGCGGAACTGCAGCGTGCCCTCCTGCCGGTCGGGCAGCTCCAGGCCCGCCGCGTCCACCACCCGCAGGTCGTGGTCGCGCAGCACGCTGCCGCAGCCGACGACTTTCATCGCCCTGGGGCTCTGCGGGTCGCAGGGCAGCGCTTCGCCGGAGCGCGAGAAGACCTCGCGGTCGATGACGTCGAGGCGCCAGGGCTCGCCGGGCGTGGTGAAGGCGAGCCCCACGGTGCACTCGGCGAGGCCGTAGACCGGCGAGAGCACCCTGTCGCCGAACCTCCATTTCGAGAATCGCCGCTGGAACGCGAGCAGCGTTTCGGGGCTGACGGGCTCCGCGCCGTTGAAAGCGAAGCGCCAGGACGAGAGATCGATGCCTTCCATCTCTTCATCGCGGATTCTTCTGATGCACAATTCGTAGGAAAAATTCGGCCCGCCCGAGATGGTCCCGCGGTGGCGGTGGATGGCGCGCAGCCAGCTCGAGGGGTGCGACAGGAAGGCGAGCGGCGACATCAGCACCACCGGAAAGCCGAGGAACATCGTGGCGAAGCAGCCGCCGATCAGGCCCATGTCGTGGTAGAGGGGCAGCCAGCTGACGAACACGTCCTCGGCGCTCGCGCTCACCGCGGCGCCCATCGCCTGCACGTTGACCAGCAGGTTCTCGTGCGTCAGCACCACGCCCTTGGGGTTGCCGGTGCTGCCCGAGGTGTACTGCAGGAAGCCGATGTCGCCGCTTTTCGCCGCGTGCGGCACGAAGGCGCCCCGCCCCGCGCCGCCGTCGCCCTCCAGGTCCGCCGGCACCAGCACCGCGCGCATCGTCTCGACCTGCGCGCGCAGCAGCCAGGCGAGCGCTTTCGCCTCCGGGATCGTGATCATCAGCGCGGCGCCGGCGCTCCTCAGGATCCCGACGTGGCGCGTCATGTGGTCCTCGATGGTCGTCAGGCGCGCCGGCGGGTAGAGCGGCACCGGCACGCCGCCCGCGATCAGCGTGCCGTAGAACGAGAACAGGTACTCCCTGCAGGTCGGCAGCATGATCGCCACCATCTGCCCGGGCTCCAGGCCCGCCTCGCGCAACCGCGCCGCGTAGCCGAGCGCGCCCTGCCACAATGCGCCGTAGCTGAGCGGCACTTCCGCGCCCTCCTCGTAGAGGAACACCGTCAGGCGCTCCGGCTGCTTCTCGGCGTGGTATTCGAGCGCCTCGATGAGGGTGCGCGCGTGCGTCGGCGGGCGCACGCTGCCCGCCTGTGCCAGGCTCGCGACGGTGGTGTCGGCCTTGCGCGGCGCGTGGCCGGCGCTGGAAAGCAGGAAGCGCAGCAGGTCGCGCGGCGTCTCGCTCGCGGCGAGCGCCTGCTCGGGCAGGCTCGCGCCGAACTCGCGCTCCAGGCGCAGCACCAGCTCGACGCGCGCCAGGCTGTCGAGGCCGAGTTCCTTGTCGAGCGAGCTGTCGAGCGTGACCTGCGGCGCGAAATTCGGCCGCGCCTCGCGCGCGACTGCGGCGACCACCGCGAGCACCCGGTCGGGATCGATCTGCGTGGCGCGCTGGTTCACTGGCGGGCGAGTTTACACCGCGGCCCATGAGGCGATGGCAGCCGCCGGCGTGCGGCACTAGAATCTGGGCGCTTGGATCCGAAACTGTTCGCGCGGCTGGTTGCGGTCGCGCGCGAAGTGTCTTTTCTCCGCGGCGCGGAGCTGGTGCGCCAGGGCGAGGCTTCGCGCGGCGCCTACCTGATCCGCAGCGGCGCGGCGCAGGCGCGCGTCGCGCTGCCGGGCGGCGGCGCGCTCACCGTCGCCGAATTCCGCGACGGCGACATGTTCGGCGAGATGGCGCTGATCGAGCGCGGCGTGTGCTCTGCCACGGTGGTGGCGCATTCCAACGTCGACGCCTGGTTCGTCGGACGCGACGACTTCCGGGCATTGGTGGCGAGCCGCGAGATCGCCGCGCTCGAGTTCCAGCGCGCCATCACGCGCAGCCTCGCAGACAAGCTGCGCGCGCTCAACGGCCGCCTCAGGGAGCACCCGGCGGTGGAGGACCGCGCGGCGGCCGGGCCGGCGCCGGCCGCCGATCCGCTCGCGGGCGTGGCGCGGCTGCGGCGCGCCGCTTTCGACTGGCGCGCATTCCTGCCGCTGCTGCCCTTCTTCGAGGGGTTCGACGAAGCCGAGATCGACGAGCTCGCGTCCTGCGGCAGGCTGCTCGAGCTGCCGCGCGGCGCGTGGGCGTTCGCCGCCGGCGCCCCGGCGAGCGCCTGTTACCTCGTGGTACGCGGCGCGCTGGAGCTTTTCACGCGAAACGAGGAAAAGGAAAGGCGCGTCGCGATCGCCGGCCCGGGCGAGCTGGTCGGCTTCATGGCGGTGATCAACGCCGCGCCGCGCGCCAACAATGCCCGTGCCCGCGAGGACTGCTGCCTGCTCGAGTTTCCCGCCGCCGCCTTCCTCGAGATCTACAACGGCGCCTCGGGCACCACGGTGAGCCTGCACCACGCCATCCACAGGAGCCTGCTGCGCTCGATATCGCGCACGAACACGCAGCTCACGCGGCTCATCTCGCACGCTCGCCTCGCCGCCGCGGGCCCGGGGCCGCAGGAGCTCGAGTCGGCGCGGATCATTTGAAGACGCCGGTGATCAGCTGGCCGGGCAGCCAGGTCGCGAGCGCGGGAAAGAAAATCACCAGCAGCAGCACGGTCAGGTCCCCCATGAAGAAGGGGATGGTGCCCTTGAGCACCTGCGGCAGCGGGATTTTCGAGGTGCCGCTCACCGCGAACAGGTTCAGACCCACCGGCGGCGTCACCACCCCCATCTCCACGTTTAGGGTGACGACGATGGCGAGGTGCACCGGGTCGACCTTGAGCGCCATGGCGATGGGAAAGACGACCGGCACGGTGAGGATCACCATCGCCACGCCGTCGACGAACATGCCGAGGAGGATCAGCACGAGCATGTAGGCGAAGATGAAGCCCAGCGGCGTCAGGCCCCAGCTCGTCACCGTCTTCGCGATGGTCTGCGGCCAGTACATGTTGGCGGCGAGGAACTGGAACACGCCCACGCTGCCGATGAGAAACACCACCACCGCGGTCAGGTCCAGCGAGCGCCGGGCGGTCGGCAGGATCTGGCGCACGAACTGCATCCGCCCGCTGAGCACCCCGTAGAGCAGCGCGTAGCCGCAGGCGGCGGCAGCGGCCTCGGTGGGCGTGAACAGCCCGCCGTAGAGGCCGCCCAGGATCACGATGGGCATGCCGAGCGCGGGGGCCGCGCCCTTGAACTCGGTCCAGAGGTGCGCGCCGCCCTGAAATCCCGAGCGCGGCAGCTTGAGGTACATGGCGATGAGGATGACGCTGAGCGCGTTGCCCACGGCGAGCAGCAGGCCGGGGATCACCCCGGCGAAGAACAGCTCCACGATCGAGGTCTCGGTGATGATGCCGTACACCAGCAGGATGATGCTCGGCGGGATCAGCATCGCGATGCCGCCCGCGGTCGCGACCAGGCCGCCCGAGAGCCAGTCGGGGTAGCCCCGCTTGCGCATCTCCGGGATGGCGATCACGGCCATCGCCGCCGCCATCGCCACGCTCGATCCCGAGATCGCGCCGAACAGCACGCAGGCGAGCACCGTGGCGACGCCGAATCCCCCGGGCATCCAGCCCACGACCGCGTCGGCGAAACGGAACAGCTGCGCGACCAGGCCGGTGCGCTCCATGAGGAACCCCGCGAAGATGAACAGCGGGATCGCCATCAGCGTGTACTTGCCGATGAAGCTGAAGAAAGCGCGGAAGATCACGGTCGGCTCGAGCAGCGGATCGACCATGATGTAGGCCGCCGCCGCCGCGCTCAGCGCGATGCCGATCGGCACCGAGAGCACGAGCAGGACGAGTACCACCGTTCCTACGATGTGCACGAATCTCCCCTGGGTCGGCGCGGCTCAGTGCCCGCCGCTGTCTTCTTCGTCCGCTTCTCCCGGCACGGCGCGCCCGCGCAGCTTCTGGATGCCGAAGTAGAACTGGAACGCCATCGTCACCGCCATGAACGCGAAGCCCGCGAGCAGCGCCGCGAGGAACGGCCACAGCGGGAAGGCGAGGCTCTCGGTGGTGGTCTGGTACTTGACGGCGTCCTCGACCTCCGGGAATCCCCACCACACCACGGCAGCGAGAAACAGTGCGGAGATTCCCAGCGCCAGGAGCCTGACCAGTTCGCCCGCGAGCTTCGCGCGCCGCCCCGCCACCGCCAGGATCTCGGGAACCACCGTGACTGCGAGGTGCGAGCCCTTCCTCTGCGCGACGCTGAAGTAGAGGTACACGCCGCTCAGCATGAAGAACGTGACCGCGTCCTGCTGCCACTCGAAGGAGGAACCGACGACGTAGCGCCGCCCGACCTCGAGCAGCGCGAGCAGCGTGCAGCCGAACAGCAGCAGCGCGGCGGCGGGCGCCAGGAGCTTGTCCTGGAACGCGCGCCAGGCCGCGTAGGCCCTCTCCACCTACTTGATGATGATCCTGGAGGCGTGCTTCGAGCAGTCCACCTTCTCGATCCAGGAGGAGCCGCTCGGGTGCTTCTTCGACAGCTCCCGGCCTTCCTGCACGAACTTGTCCACCCATGGCGCGGCCGCCGGCGGCGTCTTGCTCTTCACGTAGCGCACCGCGGCGTCGCCCATCGCGCCCACCATCGCGGAGACTTCCTGCGGCGACATCCAGTACACGCCGGGTTTCGACGGATCCTTGGTGCCGTACTTCTCGTACGCCATCTTGTCGAAGCACCAGTTGTATTCCTTCTGCACCTGGATGGTGTCGGCGATCAGGTTCTCCATCGCGCCGCGCTGCGCCGGGCTGA
>JBFLYF010000188.1:0-6231 GCA_040756795.1 Pseudomonadota bacterium | reverse complement strand
GCGAGCCCCTGTACCTCGATCTCGCGCTGCTCGGTCCGGGCGACGCCTCGCGCGTCTTCGCCGTAGGCTGCGGCACGCACGGCATCGAGGGCTATCCGGGCTCGGCGGCGCAGTGCGCCTGGCTGCGCAGCCGGCCGCGGCTGCCGAAGGACACGGCGGTGGTCTTCTTCCACGCGCAGAATCCCTGGGGCTTCGCGCACAAGACGCGCGTCACCGAGGAGAACGTCGACCTCAACCGCAACTTCGTGGATTTCTCGCGGCCGCTGCCCGGAAACCCGGGCTACCTCGAGCTGCACCCGATGATCGTGACCCCGGCCTGGGACGAGTCCTCGATCGAGGCGATCTTCGCTCGCCTGGACGCCTTCCGCGAGCGCGTCGGCGAGCAAGCCTTCTCCAACGCCTTCAACGGCGGACAGTACTCGCACCCCGACGGCATCTACTACGGCGGTGCGCGGCCGCAATGGGCCAACCACGCGTTCCGCGCCGCGGTGGAGACGCACCTCGGCCGCGCGCGCCACGTCGCCTACCTCGACCTGCACACCGGGATCGGGCCGTGGGGCGAGCATGTCTACCTGTGCTTTCACCCCGAGGGCTCGGCGGCGCGCGCGCGCGCGCGCGCCTGGTGGGGCGAGCGCGCGGTCAACCTCGAGGGCGTGACGCACAAGAAGCTCGCCAGCTACAGCGGCACCATCATCGACGCCTTCGCCGCGATGCTGCCACAGGCGGAAGTCACCTGCGTCGTGGTCGAGTTCGGGACGCTGCCGCGCCGTGACATGCAGCGCGCGAGCATGGCGCAGCGCTGGCTGCGCTTCGAGGGTCCGCGCGACCCGGTGCACGCCGCGCGCGTGCGGCGCGAGTACGAGGCCGCGTTCTACCCGGCCGATCCGAGGTGGCGCGCGGCGGTGCTCGAGCGCTCGCGCGAGTTCATCGACCGCGGGGTTCGCGGCGTCAGCTCGAGCTGAGGAACTCCGCCAGCGCGCGCGTGAAGGCTTGCGGCTGCTCGAGGTTGGCGAGGTGCGCCGCCTGCGGCAGCACCGCGAGCTTCGAGCCCGGCGCGTTGTCGTGGATCTCGCGCGCCATCGCCGGCGGCGTGCCCGGGTCCTGCTCGCCTACGATGACGAGGATCGGACACTTTATTTCCTTCAGGCGGGCCGTGAGGTTGATTTTCGGGATGGCGTAGCAGCAGCCCACGTAGCCCGCCACGGGCGTGGCGAGGATGAGCTTGCGGACCGCTTCCACCGCGGCGGGGTTGCTCTTCCTGAAAGGCTCGGTGAACCAGCGTTGCAGCGTCGGCTGCGCGAGCGGCGCCATGCCCTTCGCCTCGGCGGTCCGGATACGCTCCTGCCACAGCGGCCAGGCCTCGGCCGGGTAGCGGCTGGTCGTGTCGGCGAGCGTGAGGCTCCTGAGCACGCCCGGGTACTTGAGCGCGAAGGTCTGCCCGATCATCCCGCCCATGGAAAGTCCGCAGTAGTGGACCGGGTTGATCTTCAGTTCCTTGAGAAGAAAGAACACATCGTCGGCCAAGAGCTCGAGGCTGTATTCTCCTTTCGGCGCTTCGGTGCCGCCGTGGCCGCGCGTGTCGTAGGCGAGAATCCTGTATTTGTCCTGGAGCGCCGCGATCTGCGGGTCCCACATGCGCACGCTGCAGGCGAGCGAATGCGACAGTACGAGCCAGGGCGCGCCCTCCCGGCCGTGCAGCTCGTAGCTCATCTCGATGCCGTTCGCGCGCGTCCTCATGTCTTCGCCACCACCAGTGGAATGCGCATCTCGTCCTCGCTCGTGCCGCCGTGATTGCCGATGTGCAGGTGCCGCGACTCCCCCGCCACCCAGTCTTTTACCGTGGCGCGCCCCTGCATGACGAGCGCCACGTCGCCGATTCGCTCCGCGAAATTCGGGTGCGGTCGGCCGGGCCCGAACCAACCCTCGTCAGCCAGCTCCTGGCTCGGCCGGACGTGTGCACGATCGCCGAAAGCCTGGGTTGCTTTTTCAATGAAAACCTTCTTGTCATGCACATGACAGAACGCCACGCGCCGCTCGCCGCAGAGCGGAAACCGCAGCATCGGCGCGAGCTCGCGCGGCAGCTCGAGCGCCTCCCCGGGCGGGCTGTCCATGAAGCCGTGGTCGGCGGTGGCGACGATCAGCGTGTCGCTGCCCGCCAGGCGCACGAGCAGCTCGCCGAAGGCCGCATCGAGCGCGCGGAACTGCGCCTGCACCTCGGCGCTCGCCACGCCGTGCTGGTGCGCGAGCCGGTCGAACATCGGCCAGTAGGCGTAGACGAGCTTGCGCTCGCGGCTCGCGCGCACGGCTGCGGCGACCTGCTCGAGCAGCCCGTCCAGGTCGTTGTAGGCGCGGCGCTCGGCCGCGCCGCAGTGATGGCGGTTGTAGCTCGAGTCGACGATCTCGCGGTAGGTGACGACGATGGCGCGTGCCGCGAGTCCGTCGAAGAGCGAGCGCTCGCGGAATACCGTGCCCGGCGCGACGCCGAGCGGGCGCTTGTCGCCGCGCCGCTCGAAGGGCAGCGGCGCCGCAACGCAGGCGGTCTCGCTGAAATAGGTGAACCAGCCGGTGAGGCCGTGCTCGAGCGGCGTCGCGCCGGTGTACGAGGTGGTGATGGCGCTTGCCGTGGTCGAAGGGAACACCGCGCTGATGGCGCCGCGCCGGTGCCGCGCGAGCGCGCCGCCCGCGCCGTTCGCCTGGAGATAATTGTCGCCGAGCCCGTCGATGATCAGAAAGACGATGTTTTCGGCATCTCGGATTTCCGCTGCGGCAAGTGACCGAAGCGGCGCATGGCGAGGCGCTCCCCCTCGAGCCTCGACGAGGGAAGCAATCAGGTTCGCAAAGCCGCCCCCGGTATACTCGGGCCTGGGCATCGGCCCGGATGTTAGCCGGAATCGGGTGCGCGATTTCTAGTGCATCACCATCGGGTTGGTGAGCAGCGCGTCGTACTTGCCGAGAAACTCGTCCACCGACTCGACGCTGGGCTCGCCGGCGGCGAAGCCGGCCATGGTCGCCCTGAACCGCAGTTCCACCTCGCCCTCGAGAAACCCGCCGCGGCCGGTATTCTTGTCCACCAGCTCGATTCCGCCGCGGCCCGGAAACTCGACCACGTAGTAGTTCTCGCTGTTGTACATGACGTTCATCGCCGCCTCCATCGGCAGCCTGCCTGCGGCCCATTCTCCCCGCAAAGGCAAGAACGTCCTGCGCCGCAGGTCGGTTGACCGGCGCCGACGGTCGGTTCTGACAGTTCCCCGCGTGATAAAATGCGCGTCCACCTCCCCCGGGAAAGCCGCCATGCGGATGGAAGTGCACGTCCACGCCGACATCCCGATCCTCGAAGGCGTGTCGAAGAGGCAGATCGAGCAGGCGCTCGCGCCCTGGCTCGAGTACCTCGACGCGGACAACCTCGCCGACGTCAAGAGCCTCGAGCCCGAGGAGCCGGGGCTGCGCTTCGACGAGAAGGAGCTGATGCTGCTGGTTTGCTGGACCGGCGAGATCGGCCGCAGCTTCCACGCCGCGCTCGACTCGGCGCTCGAGAGCCTGGGACCCCTGTGCTACGAGGCGGTCGAGGTCGAGCTCACGCTCTACCATGACAACGGCGAGCAGGAGTCGCGGCTGCTGTTCGTGGGGCCGACCGCGCGCGCGATCCACGAGGCGCAGCGCCGCTGCATGATCGAGGACGTCTCGGCGCTGCTCGCGCGCCAGTTCGGCAAGGAGCGCGTCGCCGAGGTCGCGGCGCTGGTGGACCGCCTCTTCGAGCAGGACTGGAAGGAGCGCGCCGCCGAGGCGCGCAAGCCCGAGCGCGCCTTCGAGACCGCGACGCGCCCCTCGCGCAAGCACTTGCATTGAATTTTGGCAGGACCTAAGTACCCCGGTTTCGACACGCTCGCGCTGCACGCGGGCCAGTCGCCCGATCCGGCGACCGGCGCGCGCGCGGTGCCGATCTACCAGACCACCTCGTACGTGTTCCGCGACGCCGCGCATGCGGCCTCGCTTTTCAACATGGAGCGCGCCGGTCACGTCTACTCGCGCATCTCGAACCCGACGGTGGCGGTGCTGGAAGAGCGCATGGCGGCGCTCGAAGGCGGCGTCGGCGCGATCGCGACCGCGAGCGGCCAGGCGGCGCTGCACCTCGCCATCGCGACGCTCATGGACGCCGGCAGCCATGTCGTCGCCTCGGGCGCCCTCTACGGCGGCTCGCACAATCTTCTGGGTTACACCCTGAAGCGTTTCGGGATCGAGACGACATTTATTTCGCCTCGGGATCTTGGGGCTTGGAAGGCTTCTATCCGGGAAAATACAAGACTCCTCTTTGGGGAAACGCTGGGAAACCCCGGGCTCGACGTGCTCGACATCCCCGCGGTGTCGAAGATCGCGCATGACGCCGGCTTGCCGCTGCTCGTCGATTCGACGTTCACCACGCCGGTCCTGATGAAGCCCTTCGAGCTCGGCGCCGACCTGCTGTACCACTCGGCGACCAAGTTCCTCGGCGGCCACGGCGTGGCGATCGGCGGCGTGCTGGTCGACTCGGGCCGCTTCGACTGGGAGAGTAGCGGCAAGTTTCCGCAGCTCACCGCGCCCTACGCGGGATTCCACGGCATGGATTTCGAGGAGGAGTCGGGCACGCGCGCGTTCCTGCTGCGTGCGCGGCGCGAAGGCCTGCGCGACTTCGGCGCCTGCATGGCGCCGATGACCGCTTTCCAGATCCTGCAGGGCGTCGAGACGCTGCATCTGCGCATGCCGCGGCATGTCGAGAGCACCAGGAAAGTGGTCGGGTTCTTGTCTTCCAGTTCTTTTGTGGAAAAAATTCTTTATCCGGAAAACGAAGACCATCCGGATCATTCGCTCGCAAAGCGGCTGCTGCCCAAGGGTTGCGGTGCGGTGTTCTCGTTCGACCTCAAGGGCGGGCGCGAGGCGGGGCGCAAGCTCATCGAGGCGCTGCAGGTGTTCTCGCACCTCGCCAACGTCGGCGACGCCAAGTCGCTCGTCATCCACCCGGCGAGCACCACGCACTACCGCATGTCGGACGAGGACCTGAAGAAGGCCGGCATCGGGCCCGGCACGATCCGCCTCTCCATCGGCCTGGAGGACGCGCAGGACCTCGTCGACGACCTCGAGCGCGCGCTCAAGGTGTCGCAGAAGTGAACCTGCAGCTCGACGGCCGGCGGGCGTTCGCCTACACCGCGGCGCACGAGATCGGCGCGGCCAAGCCGACCGTCGTCTTCGTGCACGGCGCGGGGCTCGACCATTCCTGGTGGGGCCTGCAGAGCCGCTACTTCGGCTATCACGGCTGCAACGTCCTGGCGCTCGATCTGCCCGGGCACGGCAGGTCCGAGGGACCGCCGCTTGCGTCGATTCCGGGGATGGCGGATTGGATCTTGAAGGTCCTGGATACGCTTCAGATCAAGGCAGCCGCCGTCGTAGGCCACTCGATGGGCGCGCTGGTCGCGCTCGAGTTCGCCGCGCGCCACCCCGAGCGCGCCGAGCGCATCGCGCTGATCGGCGTCGCTTACCCGATGAAGGTATCGCAGGCTTTTCTCGAGGCGGCAAGCCGCAACGAGCAGAGCGCGTACGACATGGAGACGATCTGGGGGCACGCGCCGCGCACCCCGCTCGGCGGCAACCCCAACCCCGGCATGTGGATGTACGGCGACACGCTGGCGCGCCTCGCGCGCCTCGCGCCCGGCGTGCTGCACAACGACCTCGCCGCCTGCGACGGCTACGCCGACGGCATGGCGAGCGCGGCGAAAGTGGCCTGCCCGGCGCTGTTCATTCTCGGGGCGCGCGACCTGATGGCGCCGCCGCGCAGCGCGCAGGCATTGGTCAGGGAAATCAAGGGCGCGAAGACGGTCACGGTCTCCGCCTCCGGGCATTCGCTCATGGCCGAGGCGCCGGACGCGACGCTCGATGCGCTGATTGAATTTATACTGCCAGCTTCGGCGGCGGTGCGGGGAGGGTGGACATGAATCCGAACCAGGTGGAAACCGGTGGTGGGCTGCCCGGCGCGATGCGGGCGGTGGGCGCGCTCGCGGTCATCGTGGTGGCCTTGATCGGCGTGCTCGCCGTGCTCGAGGTTATCCCGCGCGAGGCGCTGCAGGAGTGGTTCACCAAGGCGGGCCTGGTGCTGGTGATCGTGGTCGCCGCCGCGGTCGCGCTCGCGCTGATCGCGCGCGCGGGCAAGAGTTAGCGCGACCAGTCCGCGGCGCGCACCGCCCAGGCGGTGAGCCCGCCCCA
>JBFLYF010000187.1:0-6245 GCA_040756795.1 Pseudomonadota bacterium | reverse complement strand
CCAGGCGCGCGGCGAGCCCGTCTAGCTCGGGCGAGGCGCCGCCCGCGGCGCGCAGCTCGAGGCGCGCGTCGCGCGCGAGCTCGACGAGCTGCGCGCTCGCGAGCGTCTCGCCGAAGAACAGCCGCGCCGTTTCCGGCAGCTGGTGCGCCTCGTCGAACACCACCGTGTTGCAGGCGGGCAGGAGCTCGGCGATGCCCTCGTCGCGCAGCGCCACGTCGGCGAAGAACAGGTGATGGTTCACGACCACCACGTCGGCGGCGAGCGCGTTTCGGCGCGCGCGCATCACGAAGCAGTCCTTGTACTTCGGGCATTCCTGGCCGAGGCAGTTCTCGCGCGTCGAGGTGGCGTGCTGCCAGGCCGCGGCGTCTTCCGGCACGTCGGCGAGGTCGGCGCGGTCGCCGGTGAGGCTCGCCGCGGCGAAGCGGTCGATGCGCCGCAGGACCGCCGCATCGTCGCGCGAGGGCAGGCCCTCCGCGAGCGCGCGCTCCAGGCGCTGCAGGCAGACGTAGTTGGCGCGGCCCTTGAGCAGCGCCGCGGTCGCGCCCGCTGCGAGCGCCTCGCGCACCGCGGGCAGGTCGCGGTCGTAGAGCTGGTTCTGCAGCGTCTTGGTGTAGGTCGAGACGATCACCTTGCCCCCGGCGAGCAGCGCCGGAACCAGGTAGGCGAAGGTCTTGCCGGTGCCGGTGCCGGCCTCCACCGCGAGCGCGCCGCCCGCTTCGATCGCCTGCAGGATCGCGCGCGCCATCTCGAGCTGCTGCGGCCGCGGCCGGTAGCCGCGCACCACCGCGGCGAGCGGCCCCTCGGCGGCGAAGACGCGCTCGAGCGCGCTCAGTTCGGGACCTCTTCGACCTTGACCCAGATGCGGCGCTCGGCCGAGCTGCGCGCCTCGCGGGAGCCGAGGATGCCCGCTTCCTGCCGCGCCGCCGCGCTCGCCGCGCCGCCGATCTCGAGCCATTCGCCGAGTCGGCCGCTCACGCTGCTCACGGCCCTCTCGGATTGCACCGCGCCGCGCCCGCCCGGCACGAACTGCTCGCGCTGCGGCGCGATCTCGAGCACGACGCTCGTCCCCGACAGCCGCGGCACGACCTCGAAGCCGGTGGCGGCGCCCTGCATCACCGTCGTTTCCCGGATCACCGGGCCGCCCGGCGTCTGCAGCACCTCGCGCTGGCGCAGCGGGCGGCTCTCGCCGCTGGCGATCAGCGCCCTGCCGCCCTCGAGCACCTGGATGCGCTGGTCGACGCGCTCCCCGAGCGCCGAGCGCGAATCCCGGATCCGCACCTCGGCGCTCGAGCCGCGGTTCGAGATGCGCGCCTCGCCGCGAATCGCGCTCGCCGCCGAGTCCTCCAGGCTGTCGAAGCGCACCGAGATCACGAGGCGCCGCAGCGGCCGGTCGATCGCCTCGAGCGCGGCGCGGATCTGGGCGAGGTTCGCGGGGCTCGTGCGCACGATCAGCTGGCTGTACTGCCCGCTGAGCGCGCCGCCCGGCTCGAGCAGCGGCCGCAGCACCGGGATCACCTGCTCGGCCGTGCGGTGCCGCAGCGGGATCACCTCGAGGCTGCCCTGCGCCAGGACCACCGGCGCCAGCAAACCCAACAGCGGCAGCAAGCGTCTGCTCATATAGGGGTTAACGCAGTCTGGGTGTTAGTGGTTGCTTACAAGAGTGCGCTTGCACTAGATTACTCGAGATATGGGCCGCAATTTACTGTTTTCTATTGTACTTTCAGTCTTTATTTCAGGCTGTAGCACGCTCGGCCCAAGCGTTCCCGCAATCGTCCAGCCGGCGGCCCCGCCGAGCGCCGAGCGCGCCGAGGCGCTGCTGCAGGCGCTGCTCGCGCTGGGCCTGGACTATCGCAACGGAGGCAGTTCGCGCGAGAACGGCTTTGATTGCAGCGGACTGGTCGCGCACGTCTATCGGGAAGCCTGGGGGATCCAGCTGCCGCGCGACACGCGCGGCCAGAGCCAGGTCGGCGTTCCGGTCAGTCTAGCGGAACTGCAGGCGGGCGACCTCGTGTTCTACAACACGCTCGATCGCCCCTTCTCGCACGTAGGGATCTACCTCGGCGACGGGCGCTTCGTGCACGCGCCGAAGACCGGCGCGCGCGTGCGGGTCGAATCGGTCTGGAGCGCGTACTGGACGCAGCGCTTCAACGGCGCGCGCCGCGTAGAACCCGCGCTCTAGGCAGTTTGAGGAACCTCAATTGATGGGAAGCGTTCTCATTGACTTTCCTATTCGAGAACGACTATCATTTGAGAAATATTCCCGAAAGGAACACAAGTGGTTGTTAAAGCAAAGCTTTTGTTGGCTTCTCTCGCTCTCGCCTCCACAGCGGTCTGCGCTCAGGACAAGGTCCTCAACCTGTACTCCTCGCGCCACTACCAGACCGATGAGGCGCTCTACGCGAACTTCACGAAGCTCACCGGGATCCGCATCAACCGCATCGAGGCAGGCGAGGACGCGCTGATCGAGCGCATCCGGAACGAAGGCGAGCGCAGCCCGGCCGACGTGCTGATCACGGTGGATGCGGGGCGCCTGTGGCGCGCCGAGCAGCTCGGCTTCTTCCAGCCGGTGAAATCGGCGCTGCTCGATGCGCGCATCCCCGCGAGCCTGCGCGAACCGAACGGCCTGTGGTACGGCTTCTCGCTGCGCGCGCGGCTGATCGCCTACAGCAAGGCGCGCGTCAAGCCCGATGAGGTCCAGACCTACGAGTCGCTCGCCGACCCGAAGTGGAGGGGGCGCGTGTGCATGCGCTCCTCGACCAACGTCTACAACCTGTCGCTGATGGGCGCGATGATCGAGCACCTCGGCGCGCAGAAGGCCGAAGGCTGGGCCCAGGGCGTGCGCGCCAACCTCGCGCGCGACCCGCGGGGCGGAGACACCGACCAGCTGAAGAGCGTGGCCGCGGGCGAGTGCGACGTCACGGTGTCGAACCAGTACTACTACGCGCGGCTCGCGCGCTCGGCCAAACCCGAGGAGCGCGCCGTCACGGAGAAGGTGGGCGTGGTGTTCCCGAACCAGGCGAGCTGGGGCACCCACGTCAACATCTCGGGCGCGGGCGTGATGAAGCACGCCCCGCACCGCGACGCGGCGGTGAAGTTCCTCGAGTACCTGGCGAGCGACGAGGCGCAGCGCTACTTCGCCGAGGGCAACAATGAATGGCCGGCGGTCGCGGGAGTGAAGACCGGCAATCCGGTTCTGGGGGGCTTCGGCGCGTTCCGGCGCGACGAGCTCAACGTCGCCGTCCTCGGGCGCAACCAGCCCGAGTCGCAGAGAATCTACGATCGCGTGGCGTGGAAATAGCGCCGCGTCACGGCGAGTAGCGGCACCAGGCCGAGCGCCACGATGACGAGCGAGGGCAGCGCGGCTTCCGCGAGGCGCTCGTCCTTGGCGAGGTTGTAGGCTTCCACGGCGAGCGTGTCGAAGTTGAAAGGGCGCAGCGCGAAAGTCGCGGGCAGCTCCTTCAGCACGTCCACGAACAGCAGCAGCGCCGCGCTCGCCAGGCTCGAGGCGAGCAGCGGCGCGTGCACGCGCGCGAGCGTCTGCGCCGGGGTGGCGCCGAGGCTGCGCGCCGCGTCCTCCATGCTCGGGGTCACCTTGGCGAGGCCCGCCTCCACGGTCTGCAGCGCAACCGCGAGGAAGCGCACCAGGTACGCGTAGACGAGCGCCGCGATGGTACCGGTGAGCAGCAGCCCGGGCTTCACGGCGAAGGCCGCCTCCAGCGCGGCCGCGATCCAGTTGTCGAGCCGCCCCAGCGGCACCAGTATCCCGACCGCGATCACGGCGCCGGGGATCGCGTAGCCGAGCCCGGCGGCGCGGTTCGCGGCCTTCACCGCCGCGGCGAGGCGGCCGCGCGCGAGGCGCGCCGCGTAGGCCATCGCCGTGGCGAGCAGCACCCCGGCCGCGGCGGCGATCCCGGCGAGCGCGAAGCTGTTGCCGAGGAGCGCGGGCAGGCGCGCGCTCCACTGCGCCTCGGCGCTCGACCAGGCAAGCTGCGCGAGCAGCGTCGCGGGCAGCGCGAAGCCGAGCGCCACGGGCGCCGCGCAGGCGGCGAGCGCGAGCGCCGCGGCAGGGCCCGAGAGGCGCTGCGGCGGCGAGGGCTTGCGCGTGGCGCTCGCGTAGGCGGCGCGCCCGCGGCTCGCGCGCTCGAGCGCCACCACGAGCAGAACGAGCGCGAGCAGGCCGGCCGAGAGCTGCGCCGCCGCGGTCGCGTCGCCCATCGAGAGCCAGGCCTTGAAGATGCCGGTGGTGAACACCTCCAGCGCGAAGTAGGAGACCGTGCCGAAGTCGGCGAGCGTCTCCATCAGCGCGAGCGCGGTTCCGGCCGCGATCGCCGGCCGCGCGAGCGGCAGGGCGATGCGCCGGAAGCAACCCCAGGCCGAGTAGCCCGCGAGCCGCCCCGCCTCGAGCGCGGCGCGCGACACGTCTACGAAGGCGGTGCGCGCAAGGAGATACACGTACGGGTAGAGCGCGAACGAGAGCATCGCCGCCGCGCCGCCGAGCGAGCGGATCTCCGGGAACCAGTACTCGCGCGCCTGCCAGCCGGTGGCGGCGCGCAGCAGGGACTGCACCGGCCCGGTGTACTGCAGCCAGTCCGTGTACGCGTAAGCCATCACGTACGCCGGCATGGCGAGCGGCAGCACGAGCAGCCACTCGAGCACGCGCTGGCCGGGGAAACGGTAAGCCGTGACCAGCCACGCCGAGAGCACGCCCATCGAGACCACGCCCGCGGCGACGAGCGCCACGAGCAGCGCCGTGTTCACGATGTAGCCTGCGAGCGACGTGCGCGCGAGGTGCATCCAGGTCTCGGTGGCCGGAGCGAAAATGCTCGCGACCACGGTCAGAATGGGCAGCGCGATCAGCGTCGCGACACCGAGGGAGATGGCGCCTAGAAATCCAACCCTTTGATAATCAAGCACTCGCTATCTTATCAAGAATGATTCTTGTTAAAATACGCGCATGCAGCCTCTGCTCGAAATCCGCGACCTGAGCCACGCCTACGATTCGGCGCACGAGGCGGTGCGCGGCCTCTCCTTCGAGCTCGCGCACGGCGCCATCGGCTGCCTGCTCGGACCGAGCGGCTGCGGCAAGACCACGGTCCTGCGCTGCATCGCGGGGTTCGAGACGCCCAGGGGCGGCAGCATCCGCCTGAACGGCGCAGAGGTGTCCTCGCCCGGCGCGAGCGTGGCGCCCGAGAAGCGCCGCATCGGCATGGTGTTCCAGGAGCACGCGCTGTTTCCGCACCTGACGGCGCGCCGGAACATCGAATTCGGGCTTCGCGGCGGGATCGAAAAGGAAAGGCGGGTCGAGGAGCTCGGCATGCTGACCGGCATCGGCGAAGTCCTCGACAAGTACCCGCACGAGCTCTCCGGCGGCCAGCAGCAGCGCGTCGCGCTCGCGCGCGCGCTCGCGCCGCGGCCGGAGCTCTTGCTGCTCGACGAGCCGTTCTCCAATCTCGACACCGAGCTGCGCGAGCGCCTTTCGCTCGAGCTGCGCGAGATCATCAAGGCCTCGGGCGCGACCGCGGTGCTCGTCACGCACGACCAGCACGAGGCGTTCGCCATGGCCGACGAGATCGGCGTCATGCGCGACGGGCGCATCGAGCAGTGGGACAGCGCCTACAACCTCTACCACCGCCCGGCCAACCGCTTCATCGCCGATTTCGTAGGCCAGGGCGTGTTCCTGCCGGCGAAAGTGCTCGACCCGCGCCGCGTCGAGATCGAGCTCGGCGTGCTCGAGGGCGAGATCCCGGGCGCCTGCCGGATCGGCTGCGACGCCTGCGGCAGGGGCTGCCTCGCCGACGTGCTGCTCAGGCCCGACGACGTGGTGCACGACGATGCCGCCGAGACCAAGGCCGAAGTCGTGCACAAGGCCTTCCGCGGCGCCGAGATCCTGTACACGCTCAGGCTGGCGAGCGGCCGCAAGGTGCTCGCGCTCGTCCCGAGCCACCACAACCACGCGCTCGGCGAGCGCATCGGCATCCGCCTCGACGTCGATCACGTCGTCGCCTTCGCGCCGCAGGACGCCTAGGAATTCGGGGACGGAGCCCGATCTCGCTCGGGACTGCCTCTCACGCCGGAGATCGGGCTCCGTCCCTGAATTAGCCGTCACTCCTTGACCAGGGAAAACTCGGCCGAGACGTCGAGCGAAAACCCCTTGCCGCGCAGCGCCGTCGGGACCGGCGCCTGCGACTTCGCGGCGCGGAACATCTGCAGCGCCTCTTCGTCGAGCGCCGCGAAGCCCGCGCTCT
>JBFLYF010000186.1:0-6258 GCA_040756795.1 Pseudomonadota bacterium | reverse complement strand
CGGCGGCGCGCCGGTCGCGGGCGCGCCGCAGGCCCTGGTACGCCGCGGCGCGCGCGTTGATCGCCGCGGCGAGCTCGGCCAGCTCGCGGGGGCCGTGCGGCGCGAGCCGGAACCCGGGATTGGCGTTGCGGATGACGTGCGTCTGCTCGGCGATCGCGCGCACCGCCGTCACGTGCCGGCCGAACAGCCAGCGCGCGAGCGCCGCCACCGCGAGCAGCAGCAGCGCCCCCACGAACAGCAGCGCGGGCGCGCGCTCGCCCAGCGCCTTCCACAGCGCGCGCGCATCCGGCTCGGGAAGCCCGGCGGCGAGGATCGTCCAGAGCACGGCCGGGATCGCGATCGCGCAGAGCCAGGCCGCGCCGATCCAGGCCGCCAGCCTGCGGCGCGGGCTCATGGCTCGCGGGAACCCGGCTCTTCCCCGAGCAGCCGGCCGATCTGCGCCACCAGCTCGGCGTTGGAGAACGGCTTGGTGACGTAGGCGTCGGCGCCGAGCGCGAGGCCCTTGCTGACCTCGGCCTCGCGGCCCTTCGCGGAAAGCATCAGGATGCGGATGCCGCGCCATTGCGGCCGCTCGCGGATGCGCTGGCAGACGTCGTAGCCGCTCTTTTGCGGCAGCATGACGTCGAGCAGCACGGCGTCGGGGGCGAAGGCCTCGACCTGGCGCAGCGCCTCCTCGCCGTTCGCGGCGACGCGCACCTCGTAGCCGCTTCGCTGCAGCAGATAATCGAGCGCCGTGACGATGTTCGGCTCGTCGTCTACGATCAGCACCTTTCTCGCCATCCGCGCCTCGCGTATAACCGGGGTATGGTAAAGGATACGGCGCCATGAGCTGGCTTGCCGCCGCCTGGGCGCGCTGCCGCGCGCTGCTCGCCCCGCGCGGCTCGGGCGTGCGCAGCGTCGCGCAGCTCGAGCAGCTGCTGCAGCGCCACGCCGCCTTCATCGCGCAGAAATGCGCCGACGACTACTGCCGCAACAAGGTCGGCCTTTCCCACTACGCCCTCGGCGAGGAGCAGACGTACCGCGACGCCATGAACCTGTGTCGCTTGGAGGGCTTTGCCGCGGTCCTCGCCGGGCTGACCGTGGTGACGCAGCGCGCGCTGCTCGAGGCGGGGTTCGATGCGGAGCGCATCGAACGCGCGCTGGCGGCGCTCTACGGGCGCGTGCTCGCGCGGCACCCGATTCCGGCGCACCGCCCGCAGGGCTGGGGCGATCTCGTCGCGGCCCTGCCGGCGCGGCTGCGCGCGGCACGCACCGATCCCCCGCCGCCGCTCGCCGAGATCGTCGCCCCGGTCGGCCGGCGCCTGTTCGAGGTCCTGCCGATCCACGCGCGCTACCGCGAGTTCGACGAGCCGGTGGTGGTCGGTGCCGTGCATTTCAATTTCGTCGGCTTCTCCGACCGCCTGCGGCGCGAGCTCGACGCCGAAGCGGTCGGCCGCGAGCTCGCCGCGGCCGGCTAGAGCAGCCGCTGCGCGGCCGGCAGGCTCAGGGCCGCGGCCCCGGCGAGCCAGATCCACATCGACACCGTGCTCTGCGGGTCGCGCTCGATCAGCCGCTCGTACAGGGCGGCGGGCACGCCCGTGAACAGCAGCGTCGCGCTGGCGAGCAGCACCGAGCTCCAGAACAGCACCCACTCCATGGTGCGCGGAAAAAGCTCCGGCAGCAGCACCGCGGCGACCGGGATCGCGAGGTTGAGGTAGGGCGACAGGATGCCGTTGGCGACGCACAGCCCGAGCACCAGCAGGAACAGGGTGTAGCGGTCGAGCACGGCGCGCGTCCGCTAGCCCTGCAGGCGCGGCGTAAGCCCCGCGGCGTGCAGGGCGATGAAGAAGGCGACGCGCAGCATCGCCACCCAGAACGCCGCGACCAGCGCCAGCGCCGCGGGCGGCATGATCGACGGCGTCACATAGGCGACCGGCGCCATCAGCCAGTTGGTGAGGCGCCGGAACCAGCGGTAGATGTAGTTCGGCGAGTCCGGCGGCAGGAAAAAACCGAACATCCAGCGGCCGATCAGCGTCCAGAACAGCACCGCAAAGGCGTAGTTGCCGAGATGGAAGTACCAGTACGGCCACCAGAGATCCTGCATCGCGCTATCTTATCGCGCAAAAAAACAGGGCCCGCCTGGGCGGGCCCTGGCTGTGCGACGCGTGCGCCTACTCGTGCGCCTTGCCCGCCCAGGCCACCTCGCCCCTGGGCACGCGGATCGAGTCGACGAATTCCTGCATCTCCCTGGACGGCGGCGCGGTCATCAGGCTGACCACCCATGTGACGATGAACGCCACCGGCAGCCCGAACAGCGCGCTCGAGATGTTGCGGATGCCGAACCAGAGCGGCATGGCGAAGTAGTGCGTGGCGATCAGGTAGAACAGGCATACCGCGAAGCCGGCCATCATGCCGATGATGGCGCCCGTCGATGTCGTGCGCTTCCACCAGATGCCGAGCACGAGCGGCGCGAACAGCCCCGCCGCCGCGAGCGAGAACGCCCACGCCACCATCTGGATGATGCCCGCGGGCCGGGTTCCCGCCACGGCCGCGGCGACCAGCGCGACGCCGACCAGCAGCGTGCGCGCGACGATCAGGCGCCGCCGCGTGCTCGCCTGCGGGTCGATCAGCTTGTAGTAGATGTCGTGGCTGAGCGCATTGGCGATGGCGAGCAGCAGGCCGTCGGCGGTCGAGAGCGCCGCCGCGAGGCCGCCCGCCGCGACCAGGCCGGAGATCACGTACGGCAGCCCGGCGACTTCCGGCATCGACAGCACGATGATGTCCTGGTGGATCTTGAGGTCGCCGAGATCCAGGATGGGGCCCGCGACCGCGTACTTGGTCAGCTCGATGATGCCGTTCTTGTTCGCATCCACGATCGTGAGCAGCCCCCCGACCTGCGACCAGTTCTGCACCCAGGCGGGCAGCGAGGACACCTGCGCGCCGATCACGTTCTGGTACAGCTCGAGCTTGGCGAACGCCGCGTAGGCCGGCGCGGTGAAGTAGAGCAGGAAGATGAAGAAGATGCTCCAGCCCACCGACTGGCGCGCCTGGCGCACGTTCGGCGTGGTGAAGTAGCGCATCAGGATGTGCGGCAGCGATGCCGTGCCCACCATCAGGCACAGCACGAGCGCCCAGAAGTTGTGGAACTCGGTCCAGCTGAACTTGCCCGAGGCATCCACGTAGGGCGCGGCGTGCGCGCGCACGATGTTGAGCTTCTTCTCGATCTCGCCGATCTGGTCGAGCACCTGCCCGTAGGCGAGCTCGGGAATCGGGTTGCCGTACGCCTTGGTCGAGAGCCACACCAGCGGCGTCAGGTAAGCGATGATGAGGATGATGTACTGCGCCACCTGCGTCCAGGTCACCGCGCGCATGCCGCCCAGCATCGAGCAGACCAGGATGCCCACCAGGCCGGCGAAGATCGCCACCTCGAACGGGATGCCGAGGAAGCGCGAGGTGATGATGCCGATGCCGAAGGTCTGCGCGACGATGTAGGTGAAGGAGGCGCAGAACAGCACGATCACGCCGCAGACGCGCGCCGTGTTGCCCTCGTAGCGCACGCCGAGGAAGTCGGGCACGGTGAACTGGCCGAACTTGCGCAGGTAGGGCGCGAGCAGCACTGCCACGAGCACGTAGCCGCCGGTCCAGCCGAGCACGTAGCCGATGGCGTTGTAGCCGGCGATGAACAGGCCGCCGGCCATGGAGATGAAGGAGGCCGCGCTCATCCAGTCGGCGCCGGTCGCCATGCCGTTGTAGAACGCCGGCACCACCCGGCCCGCGACGTAGTACTCCGAGAGCTCCATGGTGCGCGACAGCCAGCCGATGTAGGCGTACACCGCGATGGTCAGGAACACGAAGCAGTAGCCGATGATCTTGTTCGGCACCCCCACCTGCTCGAGGATGGCGAGCAGGATGACGAAACCGATGAAGCTGCCGGTGTAGCTGCCGTAGATCTTGCCGAGGTTGGCGACGAAGCCGCCTTTTGCCGCTTGCTGGGCCATGGTGTGGGTCTCCTCCGGTCAGTCTTCGGCGACGCCGAATTCCTCGTCGATCTTGTTCTGCGCGTGCGCGTTCCAGAAGCACAGCACGACGAACGCGATCAGCGAGCCCTGCGCGGCCATGTAGAAGCCGAACGGGAAGCCGAGGAACTTGAATTCATTGAGTTGCACCGCGAACAGGTGCACCACGAAGCTGAAGAACACCCACAGCACCATGATGACCCACATCAGGCGCGAGGTCTTGCGCCAGTACGCTTGCTGCCGCTCGGGCGTCAGTGCCGGTCCAGCCATGTCCCCCTCCCCGTGAGTGACAAAACTGACGGGATGCTAGCGGCCCGATCCGCGCGCATCTATTGGGGGAAACCCTAGCCGGAGCCGCCTCACCCCGGATGCTGCACCGCAACCTGGACCAGCTCGGCGACCGAGTGCACGCCGATCTTCTCCATCACCTTGGCGCGGTGGAACTCCACGGTCTTGACGCTGATGTCGAGCTCGGCGGCGATCACCTTGTTCTGCTTGCCCTCGATGACGCGCCGCATCACCTCGAGCTCGCGCCCGGTGAGCGTGGCCAGCCGCGCCGCGATCAGCGCGCGGCGGGCGCGCTCCACGCGCGCCAGCGCGTCGCGCTCGAACGCCTTGCGGATGATCGCCACCACCTCGCGGTAGCTGAACGGCTTCTGGATGAAGTCCACCGCCCCGCCCTTGATCGCGCTCACCGCGCTCGGCACGTCGGCGTGGCCGGTGACGAACACGATGGGGATCTCGACCTGCTTGCGCTTCAGGTATTCCTGCAGCTCCAGGCCGCTCATGCCGGGCAGCCGCAGGTCGAGCACCAGGCATCCGGGCTCGTCGCGGCGGTAGCCCTCGATGAACTCCAGCGCCGTGGCGAAGGTGCGCACGGCGATGCCGTTCGACTCCATCAGCCAGCGCCACAGCGTGCGGATCGCCTCGTCGTCGTCGACCACGAACGCGGTGGGCACGGGGTCCATGTCAGGCCGCCGGAAGCAGCTCGCGCACCTTGGCAAGCAGCTCCTTGGTGGAGAACGGCTTGGTGATGTAGGCGTCGGCGCCGAGCGCGAGCCCCTTGTCGATCTCCGCGCCGCGGCCGCGCGCCGAGAGCATCACGATCCGGGTCCGGGCGAGGCGCGGGTTGGCGCGGATGCTGCGGCACACCTCGAAGCCGTTGCGGCGCGGCATCATCACGTCGAGCAGCACCACGTTGGGCCGGAACTGCTCGGCGAGCCTGAGCGCCTCCTCGCCGTCGCGCGCGATGCACACCTCGTAGTCCGACGTGCGCAGCAGGAACTCGAGCGAGGTGACGATGTTCGGCTCGTCTTCGGCGATCAGGACTCTCCAGGCCATGGCGGCTGCCTCAGGCGGCCTTCTCGAGCGCCGGCTCGCGCACCAGCGGCAGCGTGAACGAGAAGCAGGCGCCTTCGCCCGGGCGGCTCGTGACCCACATGCGGCCGCCGAAGTGCTCGATGATGCGCCGGCTGATGTGCAGGCCCAGGCCGCTGCCCTGCGGCTTGCCGGTGAGCGTGTCCCCGGCCTGGCGGAACTTGTCGAAGATCACCTCCTGGTCCTTGGGGCTGATCCCCATGCCGTTGTCGCGCACGTCCACGCGCAGGAACTCGCCTTCCTCGGCGAGCGTCACCTCGACCCGCCCGCGCCCCGGCTCGACGAACTTCACCGCGTTGGAGAACAGGTTCATCAGCACCTGCACGATGCGGTCGAGGTCCGCGACCACCTTGGGCACGCGCTCGGGCAGGCGCGCCTCGAGCCGCACCTCGCGCTCGCGGAACAGCTGGCTGGTCGCCTCCACCGAGTCCTGGATCACCATGCGCAGGTCGACCAGCGACTCGTGCCACTCGGTGCGCCCGGACTCGAGCTTCGAGACGTCCAGGATGTGCCCGATCAGCCGGGTGAGCCGCTCGGTCTCCTTGATGACGATGCCGAGGAAGCGGCTGCGGTCGGCCTCGGGCAGCTCGGGATGGTCGTGCAGGATCTCGCTGAACGAGCGGATCGAGGTGAGCGGCGTGCGCAGCTCATGCGACACCGTCGAGACAAATTCGTCCTTCAGCCGGTCGAGCTCGGTGAGGCGCTCGTTGGCGGCGCGCAGCTCCTCGGTGGCGCGCTCCAGCTCCTGCGACTTCTGCTCCAGCTTGTGGCTGTAGACGATGATCTGCGAGGCCTCGTCGAGCATCGTGCGCACCTCGTCGAGCGTGAGGGCCTCCTCCTTCACCACCGAGGCGACCATGATGCGCGCCGAGGCCGCCCCGATCAC
>JBFLYF010000185.1:0-6259 GCA_040756795.1 Pseudomonadota bacterium | reverse complement strand
GATCGGGCCGAACTGCTCCCGCGCGCGGCTCACCCAATCCGCGTCCTCGAGCTGCCCGGCGCGGAACGCGGGCGCGGGCACGCCGGCAAGGCGCGCGGCCGCGGCGACGAGCGCCCGCGGGTCGCAACCGGAGCTCGCGAGCGCGGTGAGGCGCGTGCCCGATGCGCCGGGCTGCAGGTCGACCGAATCCGCGCCCGCCTCGATGATCGCCTCCGAAAGCACCTCGGCCTGCGCGGCCTCCAGCTCCAGCGTGATCGAGAGCCAGGCCATCCGGCGCTACTTCTTTTTCTTGTTGTCCTCGGCGAACTTCTGCTCGAGGTAGTGGATCGAGGTGCCGCCGCGCAGAAAGCGCATGTCGCTCAAGAGCTCCAGGTGCAGCGGCAGGTTGGTCTGGATGCCCTCGACCACCATTTCCGAGAGCGCGATGCGCATGCGCCGGATCGCCTGCTCGCGGTTTTCACCGTAAGCGATCACTTTTCCTATAAGCGAGTCGTAGTAAGGCGGTACGTTGTACCCGGCATAGACGTGCGAATCGACCCGGATGCCCGGGCCGCCGGGGGGGTGGTAGGCCGTGATGCGCCCGGGCGAGGGCGTGAAGTGGTAGGGGTCCTCGGCGTTGATGCGGCATTCGATGGCGTGACCGCGCAGCGCGACGTCCTTCTGGCGCACGGGCAGCTTCTCTCCCGTGGCGATGCGGATCTGCAGCTGCACCAGGTCCAGCCCCGTGATCATCTCGGTCACCGGATGCTCGACCTGAAGGCGCGTGTTCATCTCGATGAAGTAGAACTCGCCGTCCTCGTAGAGAAACTCGAAGGTGCCCGCGCCGCGGTAGCCGATCTTGCGGCAGGCGTCGGCGCAGCGCTCGCCGATGCGGTCGCGCAGCTTCGCGGGCAGCTCCGGCGCAGGCGCCTCCTCGATGACCTTCTGGTGGCGCCGCTGCATCGAGCAGTCGCGCTCGCCGAGAAACACGGCATTCTTGTGCTCGTCGGCGAGCACCTGGATCTCGATGTGCCGCGGGTTCTCGAGGAACTTCTCCAGGTAGACGCTGCCGTTGCCGAACACGGCCTGCGCTTCCCGGCGCGTGAGGTTCACCGCGCCGAGCAGCGCCGCTTCGGTATGCACCACGCGCATGCCGCGCCCGCCGCCGCCGCCCGCGGACTTGATGATCACCGGGTAGCCGATGCGCCGCGCGATCTTGACGATCTCGCTGCCCTGCTCCGGCAGCACGCCGTCGGACCCGGGCACCACCGGCACGCCCGCTTTCTGCATCGCCTGCTTGGCGCTCACCTTGTCGCCCATCAGGCGGATGTTCTCCGGGTGCGGCCCGATGAAGACGAAGCCGCTCGCCTCGACCTTCTCGGCGAAGTCGGCGTTTTCCGCGAGGAACCCGTAGCCCGGGTGGATCGCCTCCGCGTCGGTGACTTCGGCGGCGCTGATGATGGCGGGGATGTTGTGGTAGCTCGCCAGCGACGGCGGCGGGCCGATGCATACCGATTCGTCGGCGAGCCGCACGTACTTGGCCTCGGTATCGGCCTCGGAATGGACCATGACCGTGCGGATGCCGAGCTCGCGGCAGGCGCGCTGGATGCGCAGCGCGATCTCGCCGCGGTTGGCGATCAGGATCTTCTCGAACATGCCCGGGATCTGCTCAGCCGATGATGAACAGCGCCTGCCCGTACTCGACCGGCTGGCCGTTCTCCACTAGGATCGCCTTGACGGTGCCCGCGACGTCGGCCTCGATCTCGTTCATGAGCTTCATCGCCTCGATGACGCACAGCGTCTGGCCCTGCTCGACCTGCTCGCCGACGGTGACGAACGGCTTCGCTTCGGGCGAGGGCGCGCGGTAGAAGGTCCCGACCATCGGCGACTTGATCGTGTGCCCCTCCGCGCCGGGCGGCGGCTCCGCCGCCGGGACCGCTGCTGCGCCGCCGGCGGCGCCGGCGGCAGGCGCCGCGGCCGGACCCGTCGCGGCGGCGACGGGCGTGACGCTGATCGCGCCGCCGCGCGCGATGCGCACCTTTTCCTCGCCCTCGGTGACTTCGAGCTCGGCGATCCCCGACTCCTGGACGAGGTCGATCAGCTTCTTCAGCTTGCGCAGGTCCATCCGGTTTCCTCCCGCGAGAGCGACGCGCGGCCGCCCTCAGCCCTTCAGGTGCTCGAGCGCGTAGGCGAGCGCGAGGTCATACCCCCGGCTTCCCAGTCCGAGGATGGCGCCCACCGCCACCGCGGTGAAGTGCGAATGGTGCCGCCAGGGCTCGCGGGCGAAGATGTTCGACAGGTGCACCTCGAGGAACGGAATCCGCACCGCGGTGAGGGCGTCGCGGATCGCGACGCTGGTGTGGGTGAAGCCCGCGGGGTTGAGGATGATGAAGCCGACCCCCTCCCCCTTCGCCCGCTGGATGCGATCCACCAGCGCGCCTTCATGATTCGACTGGTAGCACTCGAGACGCACACCGGCCTCGCGGGCAGTCGCGCTCAGGCGCCGGTTGATCGACTCCAGGGTGTCGCGCCCGTAGATGCCTGGCTCGCGAGTCCCGAGCAGGTTCAGGTTCGGGCCGTTAAGGAGAAGGACCGCCTTCGATTTGCGCTTTTTCGCCATGTTCGCTGCAGATGACCGCATTTTAAACGAAGTTAGACCCTCACGCCTTTGTGAGGTCCGCCAGGAGTCCGTCGGGTTCCCCAGGCTTCGGGGCACCGAGCTTGCGATAGGCGATCGCCCCTTCGAAGCCCGTCTGCTCCGGCCGGTAGCAACGGGTACGAGATCGCGTAGGTTCTCTGCAATTGGGCGATTTTAGCTTCCTTATCGATGATGATCCCATCAGTTTCCACGCTCTGCTTCACGCCTCCCCATGCGCATCCCTCGCCTCGAGCAGCGCGCCGACCTCGGCGATCCCGGCGCGCGGCATCACGCGGCCCGCGGGCGAGCTCTTGAGCGCGAGACGCTCGTCGCGCGGGTCGAACACCGAGAGCTTGAGCGGCGCGCCGCGCCAGCTGAGCGAGAGCACGGCCGCGGCGCGCGCGCGGTCGCCGGCGAAACGCCGCCCTTCGCTCGCGGCATAGGGCAGATTGCGATCGAGCAGGAACAGCTCCACCTCCTTCGGGCTCTCGGGAAACAGCTGCAGCTCGATCTCGGCGTAGGGCCCGGCGATGCCGGAGAGCACCGCGCCGGTGAGGTACGGGTTGAAGCGCTCGAGCAGCCGCATCGCCTCCAGGGCGAGGCGGCGCATGCGGACGATGCGTTCCGGGTGCTCGTCACGCTGGTAGAGCGCGCGGTAGGCGCGCAGCTCGGCCTCGATTTCCTCGTTCGCCGGGAGCGCCTCGGTGTCGGAAGCCCCGAGGCCGCGCGCGGCCTTCCTCTTGGCGAGCGCGAAATCGTCGACGCCGTCCTCGGCCATGATGCGCGCGGCCGCCGCCGCGATGCGCGCCCGCATGGCGTGCTGGCGCGCGTTCTTGCGGACCATCGTCGATTGTACAATCGCGTGCTTTTGGGGACGCCGCGCTCGCGACCTGCGGGCCCCACCAGCGGCCTCTAGCCGTGCACCTGCACATCCTCGGCATCTGCGGCACGTTCATGGGCGGCATCGCGGCGATCGCGAAGCAGGCCGGCCATCGCGTCACCGGCTGCGACGCCGACGTCTACCCGCCGATGAGCGAGCAGCTCGCCGCCCTCGGCATCGAGCTCATCCAGGGCTACGGCGCCGAGCAGACGCGCCTGCGCCCGGACCTGTGGGTGGTCGGCAACGTGGTCACGCGCGGCAATCCGCTCATGGAGGCGATCCTCGATGCCGGAGCGCCCTACCGGTCGGGGCCGCAGTGGCTCGCCGAGCATGTGCTCGTCGGTAAGTGGGTGCTCGCTGTCGCTGGCACTCACGGAAAGACGAGCACCGCCGCCATGCTGGCCTGGATCCTGGAGCGCGCCGGCCGCTCGCCCGGATTCCTGATCGGCGGAGTTCCGCTTGACTTCGGAGTCTCGGCGCGCGCCGGCGCCTCCGACCGCTTCGTGATCGAAGCCGACGAGTACGACACCGCGTTTTTCGACAAGCGCTCCAAGTTCGTGCATTACGGCCCAAGGACCGCGATTCTCAACAATCTGGAATACGATCATGCCGACATCTTCTGCGATCTTGCTTCGATCGAGCGACAATTCCACCATTTTGTACGGACGATCCGTGGCTCCGGGAAGATCGTCTGGAACGCGCGGGACGAGGCCTTGAAGCGAGTGCTCACCCTTGGATGCTGGACACCGCTCGAAGAGTTCGGGAGCGTGGCGGGTTGGGAGGCCGGAGCGCCGGACGAGGAGGGCGGCTTCGAAGTCGCGTGGCAGGGCAGGGCGGTGGGGCGGCTGAAGTGGCGGCTCTCGGGGGGCTACAACCGGCTGAACGCGCTCGCGGCGATCGGCGCGGCGCGGCACGCGGGGGTCGCGCCCGAGGCGGCGATCGAGGCGCTCGGAGGCTTCGGCGGCGTGCGCCGGCGCATGGAGTTGAAGGGCGCGGCACGCGGAGTGAGCGTCTACGACGACTTCGCGCACCACCCGACCGCGATCCGCGAATCGATCACGGGGCTGCGCCAGCGCGCCCCCGGCGCGCGCATCCTGGCGGTGTTCGAGCCGCGCTCGAACACGCTCAAGCGCGGCGTGCTGAAGGAGGCGCTTCCCGCGGCCCTCGGCGGCGCCGATCGGGTCTATCTGTACGCCGCCGGGATTTCCTGGGACATGCCGGCCGTGTTCGCGCCGCTCGGTGAGCGCGCGCGCTGCGAGACCGATCTCGAGGCGCTGGTGGCCGCGATCCGCGCCGAGGCGCGCGCCGGCGACCAGGTGCTGGTGATGTCCAACGGCGCCTTCGGCGGCATCCACGAGAAGCTCCTCGCCGCGCTCGGGGGCGACTGAAGCGAAGATGCTCGCGTACCTGCACGGCTTCAACAGCTCTCCTGCCTCGCACAAGGCGCAGGTGCTGAAGGCGTACCTGGAGGGCAGGGGGCTCGGGCAGCTCTACGCCTGCCCGGCGCTGCCGCCGCTCGCCGCCGATGCGCTGCGCGAGATCGAGCGGCTGCATCTGGCGAAGAGCGACTGCCTCGTGGGCTCCTCGCTCGGAGGCTTCTACGCCACGTACCTGGCCGAGAAGCTCGGCTGCCGGGCCGTGCTCATCAACCCCGCGATCAGGCCGCACGTCGGGCTCGAGGCTTATCTCGGCACGCAGAAGAACCTGCACACGGGGCAGCCCTACGAGCTGACGCGCGCGCACCTCGAGGGCTGGCGCGCCCTCTTCGTTCCGCGCATCGACCCGGAGCGCTACCTGCTCTTGCTCGAGACCGGCGACGAGGTGCTCGACTGGCGCGAGGCGGCGCGCAGGTACGAGGGCGCGCGCATGGTCATCCGCCAGGGGGGCGACCACACGCTGCAGAGCTTCCCCGAGCATCTGCCGAGGATCCTTTCCTTTGCAGGAATCGCCTAGGGTAGCCATGCAGATCCTTTACGAAGAAGAAGGCGATCTGAAGGTCGGGGCGGTGCTCGCCCAGGCGCCCGCCTCGTACCAGGTCGAGAGCCCGCACGGCCGGCGCTCCAAGGTGAAGGCGGCGAATGTCCTGCTTTCTTTCGAGCAACCCTCGGGCGCCGAGTTGCTGAGCGAAGCGCAAAAGTATGCCGCGGCGATCGAAACCGATTTCCTCTGGCAGTGCAGCGGCCGGAGTGAATTCGGCTTCCAGGCGCTCGCGCGCGAGTACGTCGGGCGCGAGCCGAGCCCGGTCGAGGCGACCGGCGTCCTGATGAAACTGCATTCGGCGCCGATGTATTTCTACCGCCGCGGCCGGGGCCGCTTCCAGGCCGCGCCCGAGGAAACGCTCAAGCGCGCGCTCGCCGGCCTGGAGAAGAAGCGGCGGCTGCAGCAGATGATCGACGAATGGGCCGCGCGCCTCGCGCGCTTCGAGTGCCCTGCGGAAGTGGCGCGCCTGCGCGACGAGCTGCTCTATGCGCCCGATCGCGGCAAGCCCGAGCACCGCGCGCTCGAGGCGGCCTGCGCGCAGACCGGGCTGACCGCCGCGCGCCTGCTCGAGCGCTGCGGGCTGATCAAGGACAGCCACGCCTATCACCTCGGCCGCTTTCTGCACGAGTTTCACCCCGCGGGCGACGTTTTTCCCGCGCACGAGGCGCCCGCCGAGCTCGCGGATCTGCCGCTCGCGCGGGTTGCCGCCTTCAGCCTGGATGACGCCGGCACCACGGAGATCGACGACGCGTTCTCCGTGACGCGGCTCTCGGCCGAGGAGC
>JBFLYF010000184.1:0-6266 GCA_040756795.1 Pseudomonadota bacterium | reverse complement strand
CAGAACTCCGCCTCCTCGGCGGCGATCACGAGGTCACAGGCGCAGGCAAGCCCCATGCCCCCTGCGAACGCGGCGCCGTGCACGCGCGCCACGATCGGCTTGGGGTAGCGGTGCATGCGGTAGAGCAGGTCGGCGAACCGGCGCGCCTCGCGCACGTTGCGTCCCTTCGGCATCCTCGCCGCCTGCTGCATGCGCGCCAGATCGCCCCCGGCGCTGAACGCCGCGCCGCGCGCGGCGAGGACCACGACGCGGACGGACTTGTCTGTTCTTGTTTTCTGCAGCTCTCCGCAGAGAGAAATCTGAACTTCCTCGTTCAACGCGTTCCTGACCTCGGGTCTGTTCAGCCACAGCCACACCGCCGGGCCGCGGCGCTCGGTCTCGAGGACACCCATCAGCTCAAGGCTCTTTCTTTCTCCCGAAGGCTCCTGGGGGGCGCGAAACGCGCGCCGAATTTCTTCGCCAGCGCCTCGGCGCGCTTGACGAACTTCTCGCGCCCGACCGATTCGATGAACTGCATCGCGCCGCCGGTCCAGGCCGGAAAGCCGATGCCGTAGATCGAGCCGATGTTGGCGTCGTGCGCCGCGGTGAGCACGCCCTCCTCCATGCAGCGCGCGGTCTCGATCGCCTGGCGGTACAGGATGCGGTCCTTCAGCTCCTCGAGCTCCCAGGTTGCGCCTTCGCGCCCGAAGATGCGGCCGAGCTCGGGCCAGAGATGCTTTTTCCCTTCCTTCGGGTACTCGTAGAACCCGCCGCCGCCCGCGCGGCCGGTGCGCCCGAACTCCTTCACCATGCGCACGATCACCTGCTGCCCGGGATGCTCCGGGGGCAAGGGCTTGCCCTCGGCCTTGAGGTCGGCGAGGGTCTGCTCCATGACGTGCACCGAGAGCGAGAGCGAGGTCTCGTCGATCACCGCGAGCGGCCCGACCGGCATGCCGGCCTGGCGCGCCGCGTTCTCGATCGCCGCCGCGGGAACGCCCTCGGCGAGCATCGCGCAGCCCTCCTGCACGAAGGTGCCGAAGGTGCGGCTGGTGTAGAAGCCGCGCGAGTCGTTGACCACGATCGGCGTCTTGCCGATCTGCAGCACGTAGTCGTAGGCCTTGGCGAGCGTCTCGGGCGAGGTCTTCGCGCCCTTGATGATCTCGACGAGCTCCATGCGGTCGACCGGCGAGAAGAAATGCAGGCCGATGAAGTTCTCGGGCCTGGCGGAAGCCTGCGCGAGGCCGGTGATCGGCAGCGTGGAAGTGTTGGAGGCGAAGATGCCGCCCGGCGCGAGGAAGGGCTCGGCCTCCTTCGTCACCTGCGCCTTGAGCTCGCGCTTCTCGAACACTGCCTCGATGATGAGGTCGCAGCCGGCGAGATCCTTGGCCTGCGCGGTCGCCTTGATGAGCAGCAGCGGATTCTTGTCCTTCTTGCGCTTTTCCAGCAGTTTCTCGGTGTAGCCCTTGCCCGCCTGCGCCTTCTCCAGCGTCACGTCCTTCAGCACGCAGGGCACCGCGCGCGTCGCGTTCGCCCAGGCGATGCCGCCGCCCATCATGCCCGCGCCGAGGATGCCGACCTTGGCCGCCTTCCATTTCGGCACGTCCCTGGGGCGCGAGGCGCCTGCCTTGATCGCGGTGCGCGCGAAGAAGAGCGTTATGAGATTCTTCGCCACCGCTCCCACCGCGAGCCTGGCGAGATAGCGCGACTCGATGCGCAGCGCCGTGTCGACGTCTACGTACGCGCCTTCGACCATCGCCGCCATGATCGCCTTGGGCGCCGGATAGACGCCGCGCGTCTTCTCCACCACCATCGCCGGCGCGATCGCGAGCATTTGCGAGACCTTGGCGCTCGAGGGGCCGCCGCCGGGCATGCGGTAGGCCTCGTCGTCCCAGGGCTGTTTCGGCGAAGGATTCGCGGCGATCCATTCGCGCGCCATCCTGAAGAGATCTTCGCGGCTCGCCGCGAGGCCTTGCACGAGCCCCAGTTCGGCCGCCTGCTTCGGCCGCAGCGTCCTGCCCTCCACGAGGTGCGGGAACGCGCCCTGCAGGCCGAGCAGGCGCGTCATCTTGGTGACGCCGCCCGCGCCCGGCAGGAGGCCGAGCGTCACCTCGGGCAACCCGAGCTGGATGCTTTCGTCATCGAGCGCGATGCGGCAGTGCGCGCAAAGCGCGATCTCCCAGCCGCCGCCGAGCGCCGTGCCCTCGAGCGCGGCCACCACCGGGATGCCGAGCTTCTCGAGCAGCCGCATGGGCTTCTTCACCGACTCGATCCAGCCGAACACCTTCGGCCCGTCGCCCGGGCCGAATTTCAGCACGTCCTTCAGCTCCGCTCCGGCGAAGAAGGTCTTCTTCGCCGAGGCGAGGATCACGCCCCTGGTCTCCGCCTTCTCGCGCGCGAGGCGCTCCACCGCGGCGGCGAACGCCGCCTGCCAGGCCGCAGTCATGGTGTTGACCGGCGCGCCGGGCGCGTCGAAGGTGAGGGTTACGATGTTTTCGGAATCTTTTTCAAAACGGATCGGCATTTTTTGAAAACCTGGGTCCCCTGCTTTCGCGGGGACGACGGCATTTAGAGACTAAAGGCGTTCAACAATCGTCGCGATCCCCATTCCGCCGCCCACGCAAAGCGTCGCGAGGCCGTAGCGCAGCTTCCTGCGCTCGAGCTCGTCGATCAGCGTGCCGAGGATCATGGCGCCGGTCGCGCCGAGCGGGTGGCCCATGGCGATCGCGCCGCCGTTGACGTTGACGATCTCCGGGTCCACGTGCATCTCCTTCATGAACTTCATCGGCACCACGGCGAAGGCCTCGTTCACCTCGAAGAGCTCGATCCTCTCGATCTTCATCTTCGCCTTTTCCAGCGCCTTTCTCGCCGCGGGCATCGGGCCGGTCAGCATGATCGTGGGATCCGAGCCCGAGAGCGCCGCCGAAACGATGCGCGCGCGCGGCGTGAGTCCGAGCTGCTTGCCTTTCTCTTCCGAGCCGATCAGCACCGCGGCGGCGCCGTCCACGATGCCCGAGGAGTTGCCCGGCGTGTGCACGTGGCGGATCCTCTCGACCTGCGGGTAGCGCTGGATCGCGACCGCGTCGTAGCCCATCTCGCCCATCTTGTCGAACGAGGTCTTGAGCGCGGCCAGCCCCTCGAGCGTGGTCTGCGGCCGGATGAACTCGTCGTGATCCAGGATCACGTCGCCGATCGCGTCCTCGACCGGCGCGAGCGAGCGCTTGAAGCGGCCGGCCTCGCGCGCCGCGCCGGCGCGCTGCTGCGAGCGCAGCGCGTAGCGGTCCACGTCCTCGCGCGAGAAATCCTCGAGCGTCGCGATCAGGTCGGCGCTGATGCCCTGCGGGATGAACGCGGTGTCGAACGCGGTTTCCGGGTCGCAGGCCCAGGCGCCGCGGTCCGAGCCGATCGGCACGCGCGACATCGACTCCACGCCGCCCGCGACCACCAGGTCCTCCCATCCCGAGCGCACCTTCTGCGCCGCCATGTTGACCGCCTCCAGCCCCGAGGCGCAGAAGCGGTTGAGCTGCACGCCCGAGGCCCGGTAGTCCCAGCCCGCGGCGAGCGCCGCGGTCTTGGCGATGCAGCTGCCCTGCTCGCCCACCGGCGTCACGCAGCCCATCACCACGTCGTCCACCTGCGAGGTGTCCAGGTCGTGGCGCCGCTGCAGCTCTTTCAGCACCCCGGTGAGCAGCGAGATCGGCTTCACCTCGTAGAGCGACCCCGTCGACTTGCCGCGCCCGCGCGGCGTGCGGATCGCATCGAACACCATCGCTTCGGCCATGTCCGTCTCCTATTTCTCGGCGCCGAGCCCGATCGAGCGGGTGATCAGCTCCTTCATGATCTCGTTGGTGCCCCCGTAGATCCTCTGCACGCGCGCATCCACGTAGGCGCGCGCGATCGGGAACTCCCACATGTAGCCGTAGCCGCCGTGCAGCTGCAGGCACTCGTCGATCACCTTGCACTCCAGGTCGGTGGTCCAGTACTTCGCCATCGACGCGGTCGCGGTGTCGAGCTGCTTCGCGAGCAGCAGCTCCAGGCACTTGTCCACGAAGACGCGCGCCACCTGCACCTCGGTGGCGAGCTCGGCGAGCTTGAAGCGCGTGGTCTGGTAGCTCGCCACCGTGCGGCCGAACGCCTTCCTCTCCTTCACGTAATCGATGGTCCAGCCGATCGCCGCCTCGGCCTTGGCGACCGCCGCGATCGCGATCTGCATCCGCTCCCAGGGGAGCTCCTGCATGAGGTAGATGAAGCCGTTGTTCTCCTGCCCGAGCAGGTTTTCCGCCGGCACCTCCACGTTGTCGAAGAAAAGCTCGGCGGTGTCCTGGCCCTTCAGGCCCACCTTCTTCAGCCGCTTGCCCTTGCTGAAGCCCTCCATCGAGGTGTCGACCACGACCAGGCTCGTGCCCTTGGCGCCCTTCGCCGGGTCGGTCTTCGCGACCACGATCACGAGGTCGCAGTTCCAGCCGTTGGTGATGAATGTTTTCGAGCCGTTGACGACGAAAACATCGCCTCTGCGGAGCGCCGTCGTCTTCACGGCCTGCAGGTCGGAGCCCGCCCCCGGCTCGCTCATGGCGATGGCGCCGATCATCTCGCCCGAGGCCATCTTCGGCAGGTATTTCTGCTTGAGCGCCTCGCCGCCGTAGTTGAGCAGGTACGGCGCCACGATCTCCGAGTGCAGGCCCCAGCCGAGCGAGGAATTGTTGATCCGCGCCTGCTCCTCGATCAGCACCACGCTGAAGAGCTTGTCCGCCCCCGAGCCGCCGTATTGCTCGGGCATGCTCATGCACAGGAAGCCGTTCCCTCCCGCCTTCCTCCACACCTCCCTGTCGACGTAGCCCTGCTCCTGCCAGCGCTCGTCGTGCGGCTTCACCTCGGCTTCCATGAAGCGGCGCACGCTGTCGCGGAAGGTCTCGTGCTCGGCGGAGAACAGCGTGCGGGGAATCACGGGCCAATTCTATTCCAAGACCTATAATCGCCGGCATGGGGAGGGGGCGATGGTGAGGAACGCGCGGATCGTCTCGGGATTGATCCTGATCACCTTCGTCGCGGGCCACCTCGCCAACCTGATCATCGGCCTGCACTCGCTCGCCGCGATGGAGGCCGCGCGGCCGTACCTCATGGGCCCCTGGCGCACCGCTCCGGGGACCGTGCTGCTCGCCGGCGCGGCGCTGGTTCACATCGTGCTCGGCCTGTACGCGCTCGGCGCGCGCCGCTCGCTCGCCGTGAGCCGGACCGACGTGGTGCAGCTGCTGCTGGGCGCCGTCACGCCGCCGCTGCTGCTCAACCACGCGGTGGTGATGTACATGGCGGGCGAGGTGTCGCCCGGCTTCGACTCGACCTTCGGCCAGATGCTCGCGGTCTACTGGAGCTTCGAGCCGCGCTACGCCTTCCAGCAGATTCTGGTCGTCATGGTGGTGTGGATGCACGCCGCGATCGGCCTGTACTCGTGGCTGGTGCTCAAGCCCGTCTGGCGGCGCATCGGCGGGCTCGTGCTGCCGCTGCTCTTCGCGATCCCGATCCTCGCGCTGCTCGGCTTCGCCGAGGCGGGCAAGGAGGTGCTCGCCCGGCTCGCCGGCGAGCCCGAATGGCGCGCGCACATCGGCGCCAACCTGAACAAGGTCGTCAAGGTGACGAGCCAGCTCGACGCCTTCCAGGCGCGCATGCTCATCGGCTACGCGATCCTGGTGGCGATCGCCGCGGCGGTTTTCGCCTGGCGCGTCCTCGCGACGCGCTACCGCCGGGTGGAGGTGGCCTACGACGCGGGCCTGCGCGCGCGGGGCCGCGCGGGGCTCTCGATCCTGGAGCTCAGCCGCCTGAACGATATCCCGCACGCGCACGTCTGCTCGGGTCGCGCGCGCTGCGGCACCTGCCGCGTGCGCGTCGATGCGGGCGCTGCGCAGCTCTCGGCGATCGGCGCGGAGGAGCGCGGGACGCTCGGGCGCGTGGGCGCGGGCGAGGGCGAGCGCCTCGCCTGCCAGGCGCGCGTGCTCGGCGCGGGCGTCGCGGTGACGCGCCTGCTGCCCGCCTACGCCGACGCCTCGGCGGCGCGCTCGCCGCAGGAGTGGACCGGGCAGCAGGCCGCGCCCGCGCAAGGCGACGCGGCATGAACGAGCAGGGCATGGCGGGCTGGTCGGTCGCCGCGCTCGCGGGCGCGAAAGCGCGCATCGCGGCGCTCGGCGCGCACCTGCACGAGGCGCCGGCCGAGACGCTGCAGATCCTCGAGTCGGGCCGCGGCGCGCCCCTGACCGGCGCCGGGGTGCGCGGCGTAACCTATAACGCCATCCAGCTCT
>JBFLYF010000183.1:0-6333 GCA_040756795.1 Pseudomonadota bacterium | reverse complement strand
CGCCGCGCAGCGCGACGCCGCGCGGCTGGAGAGCGAACGCGGCGCGGCCGCGAAGCAGCTCGCCAATCTCAGGCTCGTGTCGCCCGCCGACGGCGTCGTCGTCGCGCGGCGCGCCGAGCCGGGCACGACGGTGGTCGCGGGCCAGGCGGTGATCCGGCTCGTCGATCCGGCGAGCATCTGGGTGCGCGCTCGAATCGACCAGGCGCGCGCGGGCGGCCTCGCGGCCGGCGACCGCGCCGAGATCGTGCTGCGCTCCGCGCAGGGCCGCGCGCTTGCCGGGCGCGTGGCGCGCATCGACATCGAGAGCGATGCGGTGACCGAGGAGCGCATCGTCCATCTCGAGTTCGCCGCGCCTCCCGCCGGCTTCTCGATCGGCGAGCTCGCGGAGGCGACGATCCTGCGGCCCGCCGTCGCGGATGCGCTCGTCGTGCCGAGCGCCGCGGTGAAGACGCTCGGCGAGCGCCGCGGCGTCTGGCGCGTCGAGGCGGGCCGGGCGCGCTTTCAGCCGCTGCGAACCGGGCTGCAGACGCTCGACGGGCAGGCGCAGGTGCTCGAGGGGCTCGCCCCGGGCGACGAGGTGATCGTGCATTCGCGCGCCCAGCTCTCCGAGGGGGCGCGGCTGCGCGTGGTGGCCGAGCCGTGATCAGCCTCGCCGCCCGCGACATCGCGCACGGGTTCGGGCGCTATCTCGGGACCGCCGTGGGGCTCGGGCTGCTGATCGGCGTCACGCTGACGATGGGCGGCGTCTACCGGGGGATGTCGGACGACGCGCGCGCCTTCCTGCGCGCCACCGGCGCCGACGTGTGGGTGGTGCAGCAGCACACGCTCGGGCCCTTCGCCGAGTCGTCCACCCTGCACGATGACGCCTGGCGCGCGATCCGCGGCCTGCCGGGCGTGGCGGAGGTGGGCAACGCGACCTTCCTCACCACCCAGGTGCGCCACGGCGAGCGCTGGGTGCGCGTCATGGTGCTCGGGTTCGAGCCCGGCAAGCCGGGCGAGCCGGGATACCTGGTCGCCGGGCGGCCTGTGACGCGCTCGCATTACGAGGCCGTGGCCGACGTGCAGACCGGATTTCGCATCGGCGAGCGCGTGCGCATCCGCAGGAACGAGTACACCGTGGTCGGCCTCACGCGCCGCATGGTGAACCAGGCAGGCGACCCGATGATGTTCATTCCGCTCCGGGACGCGCAGGAGGCGCAGTTCCTCAAGGACAACGAGGCGATCGTCAACGACCGCAACCGGCTCGCCGCGAATCCGGGGATCAACCGTCCCGGCGCGCCGGGCGTGCTCGAGGCGGTCACCGCGGTGCAGACCTCGAACAGCAACGTCAACGCGGTGCTGGTGCGCCTCGCCCCGGGCGCCGAGCCCGCCGAGGTGGCGGCGAACATCAAGCGCTGGAAGCGCCTGCAGGCCTTCACCAGCACCGAAATGGAGGAGATCCTCGTAGGCACCGTGATCGAGCGCGCGGCGAGGCAGATCGGGCTGTTTCTGCTCATCCTGGCGCTCGTCAGCATCGCGATCGTCGCCTTCATCATCTACACCATGACGCTCGGCAAGCTCAAGGAGATCGCGGTGCTGAAGCTGATCGGCACGCGCAACCGCACGATCGCGGCGATGATCCTGCAGGAGGCGCTGGGGCTCGGGCTGCTCGGGTTCCTGATCGGGCGCATTTCCGCCACGCTCTGGGGGCCGGTGTTCCCGCGCTATGTCCTGCTGCTCGCGGAGGACTCGGCGCGCGGCTTCGTCATCACCATGCTCGCCTGCGTCCTGGCGAGCCTGATCGGCATCCGCATGGCGCTGCGGGTGGATCCCGCGGAGGCGATCGGTGGCTGAAGCGGCGATCGCTCTCGAGGGGCTCGTCAAGCGCTACGGCGAAGGCGCGACCGCCGTGGAAGCGCTCAAGGGCGTCGACATGGCGATCTACCCGGGCGAGGTCGTCGGCCTGGTCGGGCCGAGCGGCTCGGGCAAGACGACGCTGCTCAAGTGCCTGGGCGCCGTGATCGAGCCGACCGCCGGGAAGATCACGCTCGGCGGCGAGGTGACGTACGACCACGGCTGGAGGGTGCGCGACCTGAGGGCGCTCAGGCGCGACCGCATCGGCTTCATCTTCCAGGCGCCTTACCTGATCCCGTTCCTCGATGCGACCGACAACGTCGCGCTGCTGCCCATGCTCGCGGGCGTGCCGAACGGCGCCGCGCGCGCGCGCGCGCGCGACATGCTCGCCACGCTCGACGTCGCGCACCGGGCGGCGGCGCGCGTCTCGGCGCTCTCGGGCGGCGAGCAGCAGCGCGTCTCGATCGCGCGCGCGCTCGCCAACAAGCCGCCGATCGTTCTCGCCGACGAGCCGACCGCGCCGCTCGACTCGGAGCGCGCGCTCACCGTGGTGCGGATCCTAAACCGGCTCGCGAGCGAAACCCGCACCGCGATCATCGTCGTCACGCACGACGAGAAGATCCTCCCGACCTTCAAGCGCATCTACCGCATCCGCGACGGGCGCACCGTCGAGGAGGCGGGCGAGGGCCGCGCGATCGATTGACGCCATGACGCGGCCATTCGCGAGCGATCCTCCCGGGGCCGCGTGGTCCATTGGGCCGGTGATCGACTGGCTGCTGCGCGAGGGGCGGCTGGAAAGCGATCCGCTCAAGCTCGTGGGCGCGCTCGGCGCGCGCCTCACCGCCGCGGGCGCGCCGCTCTGGCGCCTGCGGCTGGGGTTCTTCACCATCCATCCGCAGGTCGCGGCCTGGGCCTACGTCTGGGTGCGCGGGCGCGAGCCGCAGATCGAGCGCTTCCCGCACGGCGTGCGCGAGTCGGGCGCCTTCATGGGCAGTCCCGCGCAGCGCATGATGCAGTCCGGCGCCCCGGTGCGCGCGCGCCTGGACCGGCTGCGGGCCTCCGACCATCGCGTGCTGCACGAGCTCGCCGCCGAGGGCGGCACCGACTACGCGCTGCTGCCGCTGCGCTTCGCCGACGGCTCGCTCAACGTCTTCGCGGTGGCCACCGACGGCCCGGGCGGCTTCGGCGCCGCCGACATGGAGAAGTTCGAGCAGCTCTCGCACGCGCTCGCCGCGGTGCTCGAGGCGGGCGTCACGCACCGCATCGCGCAGACGCTGCTCGACA
This sequence comes from Pseudomonadota bacterium, assembly GCA_040756795.1. Taxonomy (GTDB): domain Bacteria; phylum Pseudomonadota; class Gammaproteobacteria; order Burkholderiales; family SG8-39; genus RBG-16-66-20. The sequence continues at coordinate 3,216 of JBFLYF010000183.1, read as the reverse complement.
CCTACGTGGGGCGCCGCACCGGGCGGCGCATCCTCGCCGGGCAGATCCAGCGCGGCGCCGCGGAGACCATCCCGGCGGCGCTCTGGTACGGCGACCTGCGCGACTTCACGCGCTACACCGAGTCGCTGCCTGCGCCGCGCCTGCTCGGCATGCTCAACGCCTATTTCGAGCTGGTGGCGAAGGCGGTCGAGCCGCGCGGCGGCGAGATCCTGCGCTTCATGGGCGACGCCATGCTGATCGTGTTCGCCGCCGGGCGCGAGGCCGAGGTCGCGCCGGCCTGCGCCGCGGCGGTGGACGCCGCGCTCGACGCCTTTTCGCGCGTGGCGCTGCTCAACCGCGAGCGGGTGAGGGCGGGCGAGCCCGAGATCCGCTTCGGCGTCGGCCTCACCGCGGGCGAGGTCGTCTACGGCAACGTCGGCGCGCCCGACCGGCTCGACTTCACCGTGATCGGCCCGGCGGTGAACCGCGCCGCGCGCCTGGAGGCGCTCACCAAGGAGCTCGGCGTGCCGCTGCTCATGGCGGGCGAGTTCGCGCGCTGCCTCGGGCGCCCGGTGCGCTCGCGCGGCAGCCACCGCGTCAAGGGCCTCGCCGAGCCGATCGAGGTGTGGGAGCTGGAATAGAATCCCGCGGGTCATGACGGTCCGCACGCGCTTCGCGCCCAGCCCCACGGGGTTCCTGCACATCGGCGGCGCGCGCACGGCGCTGTTCTCCTGGGCCTACGCGCGGCGCCACGGCGGCAAGTTCGTGCTGCGCATCGAGGACACCGACCTCGAGCGCTCCACCGAAGCCTCGGTCAAGGCGATCCTCGAGAGCCTGATCTGGCTCGGCATCGACTGGGACGAGGGCCCGTTCTTCCAGATGAAGCGCCTCGCGCGCTACAGGGAAGCCGCGGAGCAGCTCATTGCGGCAGGCCATGCGTACAGATGCTGGATGACCCGGGATGAATTGGAGATCCTCCGGAAAGAACAAATCAAACGCGGCGAAAAACCCAGATACGACGGCCGCTGGCGGCCCGAGCGCGCCAGGGCGGCGGGCCTCGTGCCCCCGGCGGACCGGCCCCCGGTCATTCGATTCAGAAGTCCGGATTCCGGAGAGGTTACGTTCCATGATTTGATCAAGGGCCCCATCACGGTCTCGAACGCCGAGCTGGACGACCTGGTGCTGCTGCGCGCCGACGGCGTGCCGACCTACAACTTCGGGGTCGTGGTGGACGACCTCGACATGGACATCACGCACGTGATCCGCGGCGATGATCATGTGAATAACACGCCGAGGCAAGTTCATATCTTCGAGGCCTTATTGAAGGGAGGAATTCAGAGCAAGAATCCAAGACTGCCCCGGTTCGCACACGTCCCCATGATCCTCGGCGCCGACGGCGAGCGGCTCTCCAAGCGCCACGGCGCGGTGAGCGTGATGCAGTACCGCGAGGAGGGTTTCCTCCCCGAGGCGCTCGTCAACTACCTGGCGCGCCTCGGCTGGTCGCACGGCGACGAGGAGCTGTTCACGGTGAAGCAGCTCGTCGAATGGTTCGACCTCGAGCATGTCGCGCGCTCGCCGGCGCAGTTCAACCCGGAGAAGGCGCTGTGGCTCAACCAGCAGCACCTGAAGCGCGCCGACGACGTGCGCCTCTCGGGCCTCGCCGAGCTCGTGCTGCGCGACATGAACGTGGAGACCGCGGGCGGGCCGCCGATCGACCGCGTGGTGGCGCTGCTCAAGGACCGCGCCGCCACGGTCGTGCACCTCGCCGAGAACGCGCGCATGTTCTACGTCTACGAGCATCCCTCCGCGCAAAAGGTGCTCGAGAGCATCGACGGCCGCACGCGCCCGGCGCTCAAGATGCTCGAGGCGAAGCTCGCCCGGGCGCCGTGGGACCGCAAGTCGCTCGCCGCCGAGCTCGCCGCGGTGCTGAAGGCGACGGGCCTCAAGATGCCCGAGCTCGCGATGCCGGTGCGGCTGCTGGTCACCGGGCGCACCCAGACGCCCTCGCTCGACGCCGTGCTCGAGCTGCTCGGCCGCGAGAAGGTGCTCGCGCGCCTCGCGCAGCACCTGCAGGGCGACTGACGCGGGCCGCGCGCGCGGCCGCGGTGCTATAATCCGCGCCCTTGCGTGGGGGTATAGCTCAGCTGGGAGAGCGCTTGCATGGCATGCAAGAGGTCACCGGTTCGATCCCGGTTACCTCCACCACCCGAGCACCGGAAAAACAATCTCTAGTCCCCATCGTCTAGAGGCCTAGGACATCGCCCTTTCACGGCGGTAACCGGGGTTCGAATCCCCGTGGGGACGCCAGCCTCTTGAACCCTGCACAACGCAGCGCCGCAGCGCTCGCCGCAGCGACGGCCGTCAACCTGCCGTTCGGCACGCTCTACGCCTTCAGCGTGCTGCTGAAGCCGATGGAGGCGCTGCTCGGCGCGACGCGCGCCGAGATGAGCTTCGTGTTCGGCCTGGCGACCGTGACGCTCACGCTCGGCATGAACTTCGCGCCGCGGCTCTACCGCCGGCTCTCCCCCGTGACGCTCGCCGCGGCGAGCGGCTGCGTGAGCGGGGCGGGGCTGTGGCTCGCCGCCGGCGCGCAGAGCTTCTCCCAGTTCGCGCTCGGCTACGGGGTGCTGTTCGGGCCGGGCGCGGGCGTGCTGTTCACGGTGGCGCAGCAGGCGGTGAACCAGACGGTGACGGGCAGGCGCGGCCTCGCCAACGGCTACGTGGTGAGCCTCTATCCGCTCGGCGCGATGCTCGGGGCGCCCGCGCTCGGCTGGTCGATCGAGGCCTTCGGCGTGCGCGCCGCGCTCGGCGGGCTCGGCGTCGTGGTGCTCGCCGCGTGCATCGTCGCGGCCGCGCTTTTCCGCGCCGCCGACATCCGCATGCAGGACGCATCGTCGGCGGCGGACGAGGAGGGCGCGCTCGGGCGCACCTTCTACCTGCTGACCGCGGTGTTCTTTTTCGCCGCGGCAGCGGGCCTCACGGTGCTCAGCCAGGCCGCCGCGATCGTGCAGGCCTACGGCGGCGCGGCCGCGTTCGCGGTGGGCGCGACGACCTTCATCACCGGGGCCGTGGGCGCCGCGCGCATCGCCGGCGGATGGCTCGTAGACCACTTCGCGGCCGCGCGCGTGGGCGCGGGCGCGCACCTGTGCTCGCTCGCGGGCGGCCTGCTGCTCGGCCTCGTCCCGGGGCCGGCTGCGGCGGCGGTCGCGCTCGGCCTGATCGGCATCGGCTACGGCA